>DASPKG010000022.1:0-9044 GCA_035628215.1 Minisyncoccota bacterium | reverse complement strand
AGGGAAACCGGGCGTGGGCGATATCAAAGCGAACGCGAACATCATCAAACGGACCTTCCAGAATTTCGGCATCTCAGTGGAGATGGACGAGGTGTCGGTCGGCCCTACCGTGACCCGCTACGCCATCAAGCCGGCAGAAGGGGTCAGGCTGCAGAAGATCGTATCGCTCGTTACGAACCTCGAGCTCGCCTTGGCAGCGCATCCAGTGCGTATTGAGGCGCCCATCCCGGGCAAATCCCTCGTCGGTATCGAGGTGCCAAACGCCTCGAAAGCAACTGTGGGTCTTGGTGGCGTGCTCGCGGCCCCCGAGTGGGGCGCTTCGAAGAAATCGCTCCTCTCGGCGATCGGCCGCGACATCACCGGCACCCCGCACTACGTGAACGTCTCGAAGATGCCGCACGGGCTTGTAGCTGGCGCGACCGGTTCCGGAAAGTCGGTCGCGATCCACGCGCTCATCACTTCCCTCCTCTATCGCAACGGCCCGAACCAGCTCCGCTTTATCATGGTGGACCCGAAGCGGGTCGAGCTCACGCTCTACAACGGCATTCCGCATCTCCTGACGCCGGTAATCACGGACCCGAAGAAATGCATCATGTCGCTCAAGTGGGCTGCCAAGGAGATGGAGCGCCGCTATACCATACTCGAGAACGAGCGCGTACGGGACATAGACTCGTACCACAGCTCTATATACGAACCCGCAAAGAAGAAGGGTGCGCGGGAACTCCCTGAGGCCATGCCCTATATCATCATCGTCATCGACGAGCTCGCCGATATCATGCAGAGCTTCCCGCGCGAGCTCGAAGCCGCGATCGTGCGCCTCGCGCAGATGTCGCGTGCGGTCGGCATCCACCTCGTGCTGTCGACCCAGCGCCCCTCGGTGAACGTCATCACCGGCCTCATCAAGGCGAACGTCCCGACCCGCATGGCGCTCCAGGTGGCAAGCCAGATTGACTCGAGGACCATCCTCGACGGCCCGGGCGCCGAGTCCTTGCTTGGCGCAGGCGATATGCTCTACCTCTCCGCCGATATGCAAAAACCGGTCCGCATTCAGACGGCATACATCAGCGAGCAGGAGGTGAAGAAGGTCGTCTCCTACATCAAGCAGCACAACGCGGGCTCTCTGGGCGCACTCGACCTTGGCGGCGGCACCGACGGCTCGGGCCACCACGAGCCCAACGACGCGATTTCCATGATGCATGACGCGGATGACGTCGACGACGACCTCTACCTCCAGGCCAAGGAGGCGGTCGAGGAAGCTGGGCGCGCCTCGACCTCGTACCTCCAGCGCAAGCTCCGGATCGGGTACTCGCGCGCAGCGCGCCTCATGGACCTCCTCGAGGAGAGGGGGGTCATCGGGCCCGCTGACGGCTCGAGGCCCCGCGAGGTCATCAACCGGGGCGCCGTAGCGGCCCCCACGGAGGCGCCGGACGTGTTCTAGCCATGGTCCGGCCTGCGATCGGCATTGCGCTCGCCCTGCTCGCCCTCTACGGCCTCGCAAAGGCCTATCCGCTCCTCTCGGGTCCCTCGCTCACCATTACCTCCCCTGCCCCCTACGCGAGCGTCCCGGACGGCTTCGTAGCCATCGAGGGCACTGCGCGGCGCACCGAGACCCTCACCCTCAATTCGGCCGTCCTGTTGATCGACGAGGAGGGCCATTTCTCGACCGTCCTGACCCTTCCCCCGGGGGACGCTATACTATCCCTAACCGCCCGTGACCGCTTCGGCCGAAGCGTACGTGACGTGAGAACGGTTCATGTTCCTTAGATATCTCGGTCACGATTACATCACCCATCGGACCTAGAATTCTCCGGTTCCCTTACCAGTTAGAGCTCGTACGTTATGCCTGCAAAGAAATCAGCAAAGAAGTCCGCTAAGCCAGCCGCGCCTGAAACAGAGGCAACGCCCTCCGATGCGAAGGCGAAGTCCATCGAACTTGCGATCAAAGAGATCCAGACCAAGTTCGGCGACGAGGCCATCATGACCTACGGCTCGGGCAAGATCGCTGCCATTCCCTCCATTCCGACGGGCTCCATCGGGCTTGATGCCGCGCTCGGGATCGGCGGCCTTCCCCGCGGTCGCATCATCGAGATCTTCGGTCCCGAGTCTTCCGGTAAGACGACGCTTGCGCTCCACGTCGTTGCAGAAGCCCAGAAGAAGGGCGGCATCTGCGCCTTCGTGGACGCGGAGCACGCGCTCGATCCGCAGTACGCCAGGAACATCGGGGTGAAGCTCTCCGAGCTCCTCATCTCGCAGCCGGACACCGGCGAGCAGGCGCTCGAGATCGTAGAGTCGCTGGTCCGTGCGAACTCCATCGACGTCATCGTCGTGGACTCGGTCGCCGCACTCACTCCCAAGGACGAGATCGAGGGCGACATGGGCTCGGCGCAGATGGGCAAGCAGGCTCGCCTTATGTCCCAGGCGCTACGCAAGCTCACCGCCATCACTGCAAAGTCCAATACCATCATCATCTTCATCAACCAGATCCGCATGCAGATCGGGGTCATGTTCGGGAACCCGGAGACCACGACCGGCGGCATGGCCTTGAAGTTCTACACCTCGGTGCGCCTCGATATCCGGCGCATCGCGCAGATCAAGAAGGGCGAGGAGATCGTTGGCGGCCGGGTGCGTGTGAAGGTGGTGAAGAACAAGGTCGCCGCTCCCTTCAAGACCACCGAGTTCGACCTCCTCTACAACGAGGGCATCAGCCGTGAGGGCGAACTCATCGCGCTCGGCGAGAAGTACGGCATCCTCGAGAAATCGGGTTCGAGCTATAAATACGGCGGAGAGACCATCGGTCGCGGGTACGATGCGACCCGCACCTTCCTGCGGGAGAACAAGCCGATCGGGAACGAGATCCTGAAGCAGATCCGCGAGAAGCTTGCAGCGGAGTAACAAAAGAGCCCCGTGAGGGGCTCTTTTGTTAGGTGGTGCGGAGCGAGTACCGCAGGCTGCGTACCCCGTCGCGCACGATCCACACCGCAGCCGCGAGCACTACGAGTGTGAGCGCCTGCACGATGAACTCGGTGTTCGCGAACGCCGCGATCGCAAAACGTGCGAGCGCACCGACGTCCGCAACCGACGGCATGTTGGCGTACACCTGCGCCACCCACACCTGGGTCCCAATGCCCCAGAGGCCGCCAAGCAGCAGAAAGGCCGAGAGCGCGGTGGTGGACGCAAGCGGGCGTACCGCATGGATGGTGCGGACGCGTCGCATCACATTCTTATGTATGGCTGATTCGGTCATGGTGTATTCGTCGTATCGATAGCATCTTTGAATAATTTCTTTGCGCGGTGCACCCGGGTCTTCACGGCGGACACGGTCGAGCCCTCGAGGTGCGCGATCTCCTCCTGGCTCTTCCCCTCTATAAACTGCAGCCGGAGCACGCGGGATGCAGCCTCGGGTATCCTCGAGAGGGCGACCAGCACCTCGCTCCGGATCGAGAGGTCCTCGAGGAACCCGTCCTCCTCCCCGAGCCGCTCGTAGGCCTCGGGGTCGAGCTCCTGGTTGCGGGCCCGGTGCTTCCTAAGCTTCTGGTACCTGGTGAATGCGAGCCGGGTGAGAATGGCATAGGCCCAGGAGGAGAAGGAGGCGCCCTCCTGGGGCTGGTAGCGGTCCGCATAGACGTAGATGCGGGTGAAGGTGTCCTGCACCACTTCCTCGGCGTCCTCCTTGCTGTAGAGGATGGACTTGGCCTTCCGGAGGAAGGCGTCCTCATATCGGGAGACCAGCACCGCGAAAAGGTCGGGGTTCGCCTGCGACAGGCGAAGAACCTCCTCGTCCGAGGCGTCCTTGAGCTCGTCCGCAAGCCTTGAAAAGGCCATGATGTCCTGTATCATACCCCCTATCCCGGTGCCGGGCATTTTTTATAACCCCGCCCCCACCATCCACGTTTCCATGGCCATCCTTTCGTACAACGAGATCCTCCCGAAGTCCGTCATCGTCTACAACAGCGAGCCGTACGAGGTGCTCTCCTCGCACATCTTCCGCATGCAGCAGCGTAAGCCCGTGAACCAGACCAAACTCCGCCACCTCGTCTCCGGCAAGGTGCTCGAGATCTCCTTCCACCAGTCGGAGACCGTGCCTGAGGCTGATATATCCAAAATGCAGGCGACCTATCTCTACACCAACCGCGGCGAGAGCTGGTTCACTGAAGAAGGGAACCCGAAGAACCGCTTCGCCTTCCCCGAGGACGCGGTCGCGGACAAGGTCATGTGGCTCAAGCAGAACAGCCCCGTCGAGGTCCTGCTGTACAACGAGAAACCGGTATCCGTAAAGATCCCGATCAAGATGGATCTCAAGGTAAAGGAGGCTCCGCCTGCCGTGAGGGGAGATACGGCAACCGGCGGCGATAAGAAAGTGGTGCTCGAGTCGGGCGCCGTCGTCTCGACACCGCTTTTCATCAACGTAGGGGATACGCTTCGCATCAACACGGACACGGGCGAGTACGTGGAGCGGGTCGAGAAGGCGTAGCAGACAAAAGATCGAGGGCGCCCTTCTCACGAAGGGCGCCCTTTTTCTTTCAGTGCTGGAATGTGCCTAGGTCTGGATCTTCCGCTGCGGCTTGGTCCCTGGCGGGCCGAAATGCCCCGTAAAGATGACGAAGATCCGCTTCCCCGACAGCTCTGGGTCCGGCGCCAGCTCCATGATCGCGAACATGTGGACGATGCCATTGCTCCCCGGCTTCGTCAGGTACGCGGCCATAGGCTGCCGATCCGCCGCAAAGATCACCTGGCCGTAGTCCGGCGCGTAATCGGTCTGGCAGTCCGGCGTGCCGGCTTCGTTCACGCTCACCTTGATGCCCTTGCGGCCAGAGCCCGCGAAGCCCGCGACCTGAACGGCGGCCTCGCCGTGGTGCGGGAACTTGGTCGCGAGTTCCTCCACGGCCCAGCGAGGTGCCTTCACGCATCGGGCGGCCCACTGTGCCGCATTCAAATGGTTCTCGGCGGACTGTACCCGGAGGTACTGAACGCTGAGAATCGGAATTACGGCTGCAAGCGCCAGCAACCACGCATGGCTCGATTTCAATCTCATAGTACTTCGCCCCCTGTCTGTGCGGTCCTGCACGGAGCATACGGCCTCAGGATTGAAGCAGCAAGTTCGGCAATGGATACAAAGGGTAACGGCCGCCTCATTAGCGGCCGTTGCCTGGGTCGAGAACCTATCGATTACGCCGCGAGGTACGGCATGAGCGCCATGTAGCGGGCCCGCTTGATCGCCAGCGAGATCTGGCGCTGCTTCTCGGCGGGGATGCCGGTGCGCTTGCGGCCCAGGATCTTCGCATGCGGGTTCGTGAACTGGCGCAGGTATGCGACATCCTTGTAGTCGACGAACTTCTTGTTTTCGATCTCTTCTCGTTCTGCTTGATATGCCATGGTAACGGATTAACTAGAAAGGAATGTCTTCGGGGTTGATCTCCTCCTCGGGGTACTCGATCGCGGACGCGGCAGCCTCGGGAGCGGCTACTGCCCCTGCGGCGGCGCCACCGGCAGCGTAGGCGCTACGGTCGCCTCCGGCGCCTCCCGCCTGCGGACCGAACTGGAAGGTATCCACGACGATCTCGGTGCGGTAGTTCTTCTTCCCCTCGGATTCCCAGGAGCGGGTCTGGAGCCTGCCTTCGATGAAGACGGGGCGGCCCTTCTTCAGGTACTGGCCCATGACTTCGGCGGTGCGACCGAAGGCCACGATGTTGTGGAACTCGGTCTGCTCCTGCTTCTGCCCTTCCTTATTGGTAAAGGTCCGGTTGGTCGCGATCCCGAACGATGCCACCTGCTGCCCGGACGGCAATGCCTTCAGCTCCGGATCCCGGGTGAGGTTGCCGTAGAGGAGTACTTTGTTGAGGTACATAGGGAAAGTATACCTCCTAGATCTCGGCGTCCTTCAGGGCTGCCTCGAGCTCGACGTCCGAGACCTCCTCTTCGGAGGTCTGGCCCTCCTCCTTCTCGCCGAGCTTCGCGTAGATCTCGTGCATCTCGGCCGCGTGCTTGGCTGCCTCCTTATCCGTCTTCACGTCCAGGTAGCGCACCAGGGCGGGATGCTCCTTCGCGAGCCGGAGCATCTCATCGTGCCCCTGACCGTCCGCCTCGTAGGCTACCCAGGCGAAGTACGCCGAGTTGAAGTCGCGGCGCCCGGAGGGCTCCATGCGGCTGATGGTGTACGCGAGCGGGATGCGCTGGGGCTCCCCTTCCGCGACCAATGAGCCGGCCTTCTCGGCCGTCTCGCGGATACCCTGATAAACCTTCTTCACCTCTTCCTGGGGTAGTTCAGGATCGATGTGGAAGCCGAGCTCGTAGATGCGGGACTCGTTATATCCCTCTCCGAGCTCAAGCTCGGTACCGTCGGTACCGTGTTCGATGTCCTTGTTCATAACGGGCAGACTGTACCACGGTGGGTACGGCCCGGCAATTACAGGCTGAAAACGCGCCGCGCATTCCGGAGGACCGCCGCCCGGACGACCTCCTCGTCCTCGCCGCGTATCTGCGCAAGCGCGGCGACCACGTCTTTAGCGGACCGCGGGTCATTGCGCTGCCCTCTCCGTGCGGCCGGGGCGACGTACGGGGAGTCGGTCTCGGAAAGGATCGAATCGAGCGGGATGGAGCGGATGACGTCGTCGTAGTCGCGAGCGAAGGTGATGACCGCCGTGAAGGAGAGGGTGAAGCCGAGATCGATGAATCGCCGCGCGATGGCCGGCGTCCCGACGAAGAAATGGATATTGCCGCGCGCGCCCGGGTATTCAGCGAGTACGGCGAGCAGGTCCTCGTACGCGTCCATGCCCCCCTTGGCGGGACGGCCATGGATCATGAGGGGCTTATCGGCTTCGAGCGAAAGCTCCACCTGCCTGCGGAACAGGTCGCGTTGCAGGGGCTTCGCCGCTTCGACGTCGCCGGGGCGGTAGTTATCGAGCCCGCACTCGCCGATCGCCACCACCTTCGGGTGCATAGCGAGCCCGCGATATATACCATCATCGAACGTTTCATCATTCACATGATTCGGATGGAGCCCTACCGTGGCCCAGAAGCCGTCGAGATCCTCCACGAGCTCGATCGCGGCCCTCGAAGAGGCCAGGTCCGTCCCGACCACGAGCCCGCCAACTCCCTCCTGCACAAGCTGCTCGATGAGCGCTGTGCGGTCCCCGTCGTACTTCTCGAACTGGATATGACAGTGTGCGTCAAAATACTTCATGGATAGCTATCACTATATACGAACGAGCCCCCGCGGGTGCGGGGGCTGTAGGAGGTGCGAGATGAATTGTTTACGGCTTAGTTGTAAAAATGCTACCGGGCCGAAACCTGATAGATAAGCCGTAAACAGCTCATCTCGATCTGTACTGGTAAAGATACCTGAACGGGAATTACTTGTCAAGCCTCGGAAAGAGGTTCTCCGGCTTCCGGTTCTCCCGGACCGCCGCGCGGATGACCTCAGCGGTTGAGGGCATCACGACCTCTATATGTGCCGCGAGCTTTGCGAGATGCCGCACGAGCTTCTCGATGACGGCGATGGCCTCCACCTTGGTCGCCTCCTCCTTCACCTTCTTGTACGGCTCCTCGGTAGTCATGTACTCGTCCCCTTTGGCGATGTGCTCCCAGATGAGGTCCATGGCCTCATTGAACTTGAACGCCTCAAGCTTCTCCGTAAACGCGAATTCGGTGGAGGTGTCGAGCTCGGTAAGTATGACCGGGCCCGGCAGGTGCTCCTCGGCGAGCTTCATTACGCGCGCAACGAGGTTCCCGAGCCCGTTCACGAGGTTCGCGGTATACCACTCATCGAGCCGCTCCCAGGTCACGTCCGAGTCCTCGGTCGGATGGACGTGCCGCAGAAGGAGGTAACGGGTCGCATCGGTACCGTACTTCTCGACGAGCTCGTAGGGGCTGATAACGTTCCCCAAGGACTTGCTCATCTTCTGGCCGCCCGAGTTGATGAATCCGTGATAGAACACCTGATCTGTGCTCTTCACGCCGGCGGACATGAGCATGGCCTGCCACATGAGGGACTGGAATCGTACTTGGTCCTTCCCCGCCATTTGGAGCGTGCGTCCGTTCTGCCAGAATTTCTCGAAGAATCCATCTGCATCCTCCGGCCAACCGAGCGTGGATATGTAATCGGTGAGGGCATCGAACCATACGTACATGACCTGGCTCTCGTCGCCTGGAACCGGGATGCCCCAGGAGAGCCGTGCCTTCTCGCGCGAGATGCTGAAATCCTCAAGCCCGCCCTTCGCGAACGCGAGCGCCTCCTCACGCCGCCAATCAGGAAGTACCACGTCGGCGCGGCTCAGGTATTCGATGAGCGCATCCTGGTACTTCGAGAATCGGAAGAAGTAGTTCTCCTCCGAAACGAGTTCGGGCTTCAGGTGCGGATGGACGAGGCAGTGCCCGTCCCCGGTGAGATCCTTTTCGTTCTTATACAGTTCGCAGCCGACGCAGTAGAGCCCTTCGTAGGATTTCTTGTATATATCCCCTGCAGCCTCGCAGCGCCGCCACATCTCCGCCGCCGCCTGCTTGTGATGCGCATCGGTCGTGCGAATGAACGTCGGGTTGTCGAGGGAGAGCACGTCCTTGAGCTTCCGGAACTCCGCCGCGTAGTGATCGACATATTCCTGGACATCGCGTCCTGCTTTCTGGGCCGCCTCATATATCTTCTGGCCATGCTCGTCGGTGCCCGTATTGAAGAAGACCGCTTCCCCTCCCGCACGCCACAGCCGCACCAGGGAATCCGCCTGGACCAACTCGACCGCGAAGCCGATGTGCGGATCGGCATTCACGTACGGCAAGGTCGTCGTGATGTACCGGGCCATGCTAGGAGACTGTGGCCTTCGCTTTCTTCCCGCGCTCTACGTCCGCGAGGAACTCGCGGGCCGCGGCCGCAAGCGGGACGGAGAGCAGAACGCCGAGGAAGCCGGCGAGCGTGCCGCCCACGATGAGCGCGAGGATGACCAAGAGGGGCGGGATGCCCACCACCTTGTTCACCACGAGCGGGTGAATGACGTGCGCCTCGAGCTGGTTGATGACGACGTAGAGCCCCGCCACCAGGAGACCGAGCGTCATGC
>DASPKG010000021.1:0-2429 GCA_035628215.1 Minisyncoccota bacterium | reverse complement strand
TGAACGCCGAGAACACGAACGCGCTCGGCATCACGCGCTGGGACGCCATCTTCAACGACTATCCCTGGGAGGACCGCAGCGGGAAGCACAAGGAGCACCTCGAGCACCAGCTCGTGGACGCGTACCGCCGGCGCTCGTACTTCACCGAGCCGTACCGCCTACCCTGGGTGGTGATGAGCTCGGAGGAGCTCGCGACCATCTTCCATATCCCGAGCGCCTCCGTGACCGCGCCGTCCCTGCCGCGCATCCAGTCCTCGACGTCCGAGGCGCCGTCCAACCTGCCGACGGGATAATAGGAAAGGCCGCGGCGCAGGTATCTGCATTCCGCGGCCCCCGCCTTGCTTGCGCATCAGGCTCCTCCCGTTACGCCCCGTACTCGAGCGGTTCAGCGCTCACGACCTCACGGCGTATCGCCTCCCCGAGGCTGATGATGTGCCGCTCGCTCGGCTGCTTCCTGAGCGGAAGCCCGAAGCCGCTCGGCGACCCGAACATCAGCCATTTTCGCCGCCCGATCCGCTCGACCCCGCCGTCGAGGATGGTGCCGCTCGGGAACATGCAGCGCCTATTGGTGTCGTGCGGATCACCGGCGTGCAGTCGCTGGCCGAGAAGCACCCTGAGGCGCACGCGCGAGACATTCCTTCCTAAAGAACCCACGTGGGATCACCTCCTTTCCGTGGTTACCCGTAGCATCGCAACTTTCGTGATTCTGTCAACGATGCTATGACTGGGTCATGAATCTTTCTGGAACAAGGGTATTCGTCGGGCTTTCAGGCGGGGTGGACTCTGCGGTGACGGCCGCGCTCCTGAAGGACGCGGAGGCAGAGGTGGTCGGGGTATTCATCAAGGGCTGGTACCCACCCGGCATGCCCTGCACGTGGGCAGCCGATCGCCGCGATGCGATGCGGGTCGCGGCTGCGCTCAACATCCCCTTCCACACGCTCGATGCGAGCGCGGAGTACCGGCGCAGCGTCATCGAATACCTCCTTGCCGAATATAGGGCGGGCCGCACGCCGAACCCGGACATTATGTGCAACCGGGAGGTGAAGTTCGGCGCCTTCTACCGATTCGCGCGGGAGCGGGGCGCGGACCTCATTGCGACTGGGCACTATGCCCAAGTCGTGGAGGGCAAGCTATTCCGGGGTAGCGACGAGGCGAAGGACCAGAGCTACTTCCTCTGGGCGGTTCCGAGCGAGACGCTTATGCATACGGTGTTCCCGCTCGGGGCGCAGACGAAGGGAGACACGCGGTCGCTGGCGCGCAGGCACCGGCTGCCCGTCGCTACCAAGAAGGATAGCCAAGGGATCTGCTTCCTCGGTTCAATATCCGTCGAGGATTTCCTGCGTAGCGAGTTCGGGGAGGAGCCCGGGGAGGCGCGGGATGCGAAGGGACGGGTGATCGGCCGGCACAATGGCGCGCTCCTGCATACCATAGGGGAGCGCCTCTCGCTTACGGGAGCGGTGCCCGGCCCCTGGTACGTCGTCGGCAAGGATATCGAGACGAACGTACTCATCGTCTCGAGGACATCGATGGTGGTACGCAGCGATCCGCGCTTGCGCCTCACCGAAACGAATTGGCTCGCTGAGCCCGGGGCTTCCGAGACGCTCACCGCGCAGTATCGGTACCACGGTCCGGAGGTGCGCGGGACGCTTGCGGCCGATCGCACGTACTTCACTCCCGCGGATCCGCTCCCCGAAGCGATAGCACCTGGCCAATCGCTCGTCGTATACCGCGGCAACCAGTGCATCGGTGGTGGTATCATCGGGTGAATGAGGCCTGAGATCATCAAGGCGGACGGCACCATCGAACCCTTCGATGGCCAGAAGCTCGAGACATCGCTCCGGAAGGCTGGTGCATCCGAGAAAACGGCCGAACGCATTCGGCACACCATCGAGTCCTCGATCGCGCCGGCGGCCGAGTCCACTGAGGTGTACCGGCGCGCGTTCCAGATGCTGCGGCGCGAGGCGCGCCCTGCGGCCGCGCGCTACAGCCTTCGCCGCGCTCTCTTCGAATTCGGGCCCTCGGGGCATCCCTTCGAGGACTTCGTCGCCGAGATCTTCAAGAAGGAGGGATGGGCGGTGGAGGGGAGGAGGGTCATCCCCGGCAAGTGCGTGCCGCATGAGGTGGACGTGTTCGCGACGCGCGGGCAGGAGCGCATCGCGGCGGAATTGAAGTACCACAACGATCCGGGCTACAAGACGGACGTGAAGGTCGCGCTCTACGTGAAGGCGCGATTCGACGATATATGGCAGTGCGATCCGAAGAGCCAGTCCTGCCCGATCGATCGGGGATTTTTGATCACCAACACCAAGTTCACGAGCCATGCGGTGCAGTACGCGAAGTGCTCGGGGCTGGGCCTGCTCGGCTGGAGCTATCCCTCGCAGGGGAACCTCTACGACCGCATCGTGGCGTCTGGGGTGTATCCCATCACG
>DASPKG010000020.1:0-4322 GCA_035628215.1 Minisyncoccota bacterium | reverse complement strand
CGTTCGCTTTCTTGGTGATGGTTACCTTCTCGTCCGCGAGCTGCGCCAGACGCCCTTCGACGAGCTTCACATCGAGCTCCTTGCGATCCTTGACCTGCTTCACGCGCAGTTCCGCCTGCTTCAGGCTCGACGGAGTCGCTGGGACCGCGAGCTTGCGGGGGATGAGGAAATTGAGAGCATGCCCGTCCGACACGTCGATCGCGGTATGCGCCCGGCCCATGTTCTTCACGTCTTTGAGTAGTACGACTTTCATAGTGGAGACATCGTAGCGTTTAGGCGGGTATTACGCAAATCCGCATAGTTGACAATATATAAAGAGTGTGCTTATATTGAGTCGAAGTGCAATGACGTGCGTAAGTATCTTTGACTCAATAGCAACAAGGAGAACGGGCATGACCACGCCCATCGACCCGCGGGTTCGCACGATCCTGGAGAACCAGGCCTACGCGCTCGACATCTACGACGTCCGGTCGCCCTCGGCGATGTTCAACGCCGCCGCAGCGCTCAACCGGAAACGGAGGCCGCAGGGCTTCCGGTACGTCGACTACAAGGGGCGCACGGCTTACAACTTCCTGATCGTGGCCGGCAAGGACGGCGCCGAGGACGAGTTCCTCGGCGGCTGGATCTCGCAGACCGACAAGTACGGCTTAGACACCGAGGCTGCCGTGAGCGAGGTGACCGACTGTGAGCTTCCCTCGCTCGTCCACCGCTTCACTCGCGCGGTGGAGCGGAGCTACCGGTCGAGGCGGTCGTCGAGCTACCAGAGCGGCTACCTGCTCGGGATCTTACCCGTCGTGCTCATCGGCGGTGTCGTCGCGGGGGTCTATGGCGTGTCGCTCGATAAGAGCAGCGCGTGGGCCCTGATCCCGATCCTCGGTCTGCTGTACGGCCTCACCTGGGTGGCCAGCCACGTCCATCTCCACTTCGCGTGGAAGAAGGACGAGACGGCCGGCGCCCTCAGGGCGTTGTCCGCGGCGTAAGTCCGCCACGAGGCGTAACGAATGAGGGCGCGTACCAGCGATGGACGCGTCCTTTTCCTATTCCCCGGTCGTCAGGAACTCTACCGCGCGATCTTTCTGCGGGTCCTTCCCGGCGGTCACGTCTTCGGGAGTGCGCTTCACCTCGATATCCGGCATGAGGCCGCCATCGGAGATCGAGCGGCCTGCGGGCGTGAGCCAGCGCGCCACCGTCACCTTGAGCGCTCCCCCGCCCACCTTCACGAGCTCCTGCACCGAGCCCTTCCCGAAGGATCGCTCGCCGATGAGCACTGCCCGCTTCTCGTCCTGGAGCGCGCCAGCAAGGATCTCGGAGGCGGACGCCGATCCCTGGTTTATCAAAATGACGACTCTCGTATTGCTCGGGACCCCTCCCTGCCCGCGGCTCCGGTGCACGATGTTCTCGCGCTTCCCCTTGTAGTCCTCGGTCACGACGGTCGCGCCCTCGGGGAGGAAGTGCCCGGATATGCGCACCGCAGCCTCGAGATACCCGCCCGGGTTCCCCCGGAGGTCGATGAGGAGCTTGTCGGAGTCGGACGCCCGGAAGCCCGCGACGGCGCGCGCGAAGAGGTCGTCGGAATTAGCCGTGAAGCTGTAGAAGGAGATGGTGTAGACGCCGGTCGCCTGGTCGAGGCCGTGATCGATGGTCGGCACCTCGATGCGGTCGCGGATGACGGTCACCTCGACGACGTTCCCGTCGCGGTAGAGCTTGAAGCGCACCTCGCTGCCCTTGGGGCCCCGGATGAGTTTTACGGCCTCGTCGGTCGAGAGCCCGTCGGTCGGCGTCTCGTTGATCGAGAGGATGCCGTCGCCGGCCCTAATGCCCGCGCGCTCGGCGGGCGTGCCCTTCAGGGGCGCGATGACGGTCAGGAGGTCGTCCTTGATACCGATCTCCATCCCGACGCCCTCGAAGTTCCCGGAGATGTCGTCCTGGAAGACCTTCGCTTCCTCGGGCGGCATGAAGACGGTATACGGGTCCCCATAGGACTGCGCAAGGCCCTGGATGGCGCCCCAGAGCTTCTCCTTGGCCGAGGGCGCGGTCGAGGAAGCACTCGTTTCGACGAAGCGGGCGTCGAGCGCGTTCCAGGCCTTCCAGAAGTCCGCGAGGTCCACCGACTCGTCGGGGGTGGCGTCGAGCCCGTCGCCGATGAGCGGGATCTGCGAAAAGGCCCTGTCGACGTCGGCGCCCGCGGCAAGCACGCCGCCGCCGAATCCGACGGCGAGCGCGATCGCAAGCGCGACCGCCTGGAACGTCATGCGCTTGAATGGTGAACGGTCTCCCTCCATGTTCGCTGCATTCTATCATGCGGGCCGGGGATTCCGGGCTCATGCGCGCGCCCTGGAGGGTATACTTGAGCTCATGATCATGCGACATGCCCGCGGCGCGGTGACCTGGGTGGACCTTGAGGCGCCGACCCCCGAGGAACTCTCCGCCGTGATGGCGGAGTTCGATATCGACCCCCGGATCGAGGAGGAGATCGCGCGGCCGACCCCCTACCCCATGACGCTGTCGATGCCGGAGTACGAATACCTCATCCTCCACTTCCCTGCCGTCGAGGAGCAGGAGGGCACGAAGAACCAGGAGGTGGACTTCATCGTGGGCAAGGAGTTCCTCATCACTGCCCGCTACGAGGTTATCGAGTCCATCCATGCGCTCCATAAGGTGTTCGAGACCGAGGAGCTCGCCGGCGAGGTCCGCGAGGCCCATGCCGATGCCCTCTTGGAGCGCGTCATGATCCGGCTCTATGCCGCCATCCACGACGAGATCGAGCGGGAGGGACGCCTCCTCGAGCACATCGAGCACGATATTTTCTCCGGAAAGGAGCGGCAGACGGTCCGTACCATCTCGCATGCCGGGCGCGCATTGCTGCGCTTCGAGACCGCGCTCAACCGCCATGAGGAACCGCTCGATGAGTTCCTCGCCGCGCTTGCGGTGCCGGAGTTCTTCGGGAAGCGCTTCGCCGCGCGGGCCGCGCGTATCCGGGCCGCGCATGACCATGCGGCCGCGCTCGTAGGCAGCTACCGCGCGGTCCTGCGCGAGCTGCGCATCACGAACGATTCCCTCCTTTCCACCTCGCAGAACGAGGTAATGAAGACGCTCTCCCTCATGGCCATCGTCGCGCTCCCGATGACGCTCGTTGCCTCCGTCTTCGGCATGAATGCAACGTATATGCCCTTTGTGCACGAGCCATTCGGATTCTGGACGATCCTGGGGCTCATGGTGATCGCCTCGTTGCTCGTCTTCCTCTTCTTCAAGGTGAAGCGGTGGTTCTAGGGATTTGCGTATATTTAGATAGTGTGTTATAGATTTTTCGGGTCATATTGGGCCCGAGACAGCATCACGAAGGAGCCTTCGATGCGCCCCAGCAGTTCCGCCGCGACCGCGGCTTCGATTCCCGTCCTGACGTCGATCGTCGAGCGGATTGCCGCGTTCACCGCGGACCAGTTCATCCCGCCCGAAAGGCCGGCGCCGGAGACGCCCGCGCAGATCGTCGGCCAGCTGAACGAGCACCAGCGGCGCCTCTGGACCCTTCAGATCCAGGTGCTGGAGGAGCACAACGCGAAGCGCCGTGAGGTCAATGGCCTGCGCAAGCAGGTCTCCGACGCGACCAAGCAGGGCCGCAATGCCCTGCAGATCCTGAAGAACCTCCTCGGCGGCGGCCTGACCAAGGACGTGGTCGAGCGCCTCGAGAAGGCCGAGTACGAGCTGACCCTGCTCGACCTGACGCACCAGGTCCTGAAGGGCCTGTTCTGGCTCGAGGTCCAGACGCAGTACGGCGAACTGGCCGATAAGCCCTCGATCGCCCTCTACAACGACTGGACCGTCGGCTGGCAGGAGGTCGAGGAGCTCGATCTGTTCGGCCTGGGAGGCGTCGAGTTCGATATCGTCGGCGAGATGCCGGCCGGGCGGCTCGCCGAGATCCTCCGCGGCTCCCGGCGCCACACGCGCCAGCGGTACCCGGCAGGAGTCCACTGAGTTCCTGTTCGACTTTTTCGAACCGCAAGTGGTTCGCACGCGGGCCTCCGGGTCCGCGTGTTTTTTATACTCTGCACTGCGGTACAATGGTCCCGTAATGTCCTGGCTGAAGAATCTCCTCAACCCGCCCTCAAAGCCCACCACATCCGCCGCTCCGGTCTTCTTCACCAATACCGCGACCGGCAAGAAGGAGATCTTCTCGCCGCTGCGGGCCGGGCAGGTCCTCATGTATTCCTGCGGCCCGACCGTATACAGCAAGCAGCATATCGGGAACCTGAAGGCGCCGCTGTTCTCGGACCTCGTCGCGCGCGTGCTTACGCAGGCCGGATACCGCACCAAGCGCGTGATGA
>DASPKG010000019.1:0-5438 GCA_035628215.1 Minisyncoccota bacterium | reverse complement strand
GTCGGCGTCGTCACCCGCCCCTTCGCCTTCGAGGGGCTCCAGCGCAAGGAGATCGCCGAGCACGGCCTGTCCGACCTCAAGCAGGAAGTGGACGCCTTCATCGTGATCCCGAACGACAAGCTCCTCTCCATCGTCGAGGCGCAGACGACCGCGAAGAACGCCTTTGCGCTCGCCGATGAGATCCTTCGCCAGGCGGTGGAGGGCGTCTCCGACATCATCACCACCCCGGGCGAGATCAATACGGACTTCAATGACATCAAGGCCATCATGGAAGGCGCCGGCCCCGCCCTCATGGGCATCGGCATCGCCGACGGCGACCGTCGCGCCCAGGACGCCGCCGCGCAGGCCGTCAATTCCCCGCTTCTCGACGTCTCCATCACGGGCGCCAAGGGCGTGCTCTTCGTTGTCGCCGGCTCAGACGACCTCGGCATCCTCGAGGTCCAGGAGGCCGCACGCGTGGTCTCGGATTCCGTCGACAAGAACGCGAAGGTCATCTTCGGTATCATGCGGGACGAGAAGCTCAAGAAGGGCCAGATCCGGATCATCGTCATCGCGACCGGCTTCCCCGAGGGCGATGGCGACAGCCAGCAGGGCGGCATCGAGCGATCGCTCTTCGCGATGCCCGCCGAAGAGCAGCAGGAGACGCGCGGCAAGGTCTTCGCGGACCTCATTCGCCGCCCCGCGCCGGTCATCATCGAGGAGACCGTCATGGTCGCCGAGGAGGAGCCGATCCGTGAGGAGCGCCATGAACCCGTCGTGACCGCGCAGCCGCATCGCCGCGAGGAAGTACGGCCACTGACTCCACCTGCCGAGGAAGAGGAGGAGGCATGGGGCGCGATCCCCTCTTTCCTGCGAAGGCATAAGAAATAGCCGAAGCGAATCCCCGGGACCCTCTCGGGGATTTTGCTATACTGCCTGCACATGCACGATCTCATCATCATCGGCGGCGGGCCCGCAGGCGTCGCCGCAGGCGTATACGCCGCCCGCAAACGCTTGAAGAGCGTCCTTGTCACCGAGGAATTCGGCGGGCAGTCTACCGTCTCCGAAGGGATCGAGAACTGGATCGGCACGGTGCGCATTGCAGGTCCCGAGCTCGCGCACAGCCTCAAGGCGCATCTGGAAGCATATAAAGGAGACGTGGTGGAGGTGGTCGAAGGAGACCGGGTCGAGAAGCTCGAGAAGGCAGCGGACGGCTTCTCCGTCTCCACCCGCGACGGCAAGTCATTTGCGGGCCGCGCGGTCCTGATCGCCTCGGGCGCCGGCCGCAAGAAGCTCGCCATTCCCGGAGCGGATACTTTCGAGAACAAGGGCGTGACGTACTGCGCCTCCTGCGATGGCCCCCTCTTCTCGGGACAGGACGTGGTGGTGGTCGGCGGCGGCAACGCGGGCTTCGAGACGGCCGCGCAGCTCCTTGCCTACTGCAAGTCCGTTACCCTGATCCACCGCCGCGATTCGTTCAAGGCGGACGCGATCACGGTCGAGAAGGTGCTCGCGCATCCGAATATGACCGCGCTCACGAACACCGAACCGGTGGAGGTGAAGGGCGATAAGTTCGTCTCGGGACTCGTCGTGAAGAATATCGAGACCGGGGAGACGCGCGAACTCGCCATCACTGGGGTCTTCGCCGAGATCGGCGTGATCCCGAACACCGACTACGCACGCGGCGTCGTAGACCTCGATACGGTGGGGCGCGTCGTTACGAACCCGAGGAACCAGACGACCTCGGTCGAGGGCATCTGGGCCGCGGGCGACGCCACCGATGAGCTCTACCACCAGAACAACATCGCGGCAGGCGACGCCGTGAAGGCGCTCGAGGACATCTACCAGTGGACGATGCGTAACCGATAAAAGAAAAGCCGCTCCGGAGGAGCGGTTCTTCTTTTGTGGGAGTCGGTTGCTTACTCAGCTGCCGGCTCGCCAGCCTCCGGGGCCGCATCGGCGCCCATGCCCTCTTCCGCCGGCTGATCCACGGTCACTTCTTCTGCGACCTGATCGCCGTTATCGGTAGCACCATCCTGATCCATCGGTTCGTTCATCATAGGTGTTGGAGGACGGCTCCCGCAAAAAAGCAGAAGCCATCCAATCGTTAGTTGGCTGGCAATTCGACCTGTCCCCCGACTATACCAAGGATGACCTTGAAAAAGCAATGAACGCTAGACCCCATTCATCTGCCATATCAGGGCAGCGACGTTCCGGGGCTTGCCTTCGAACGGGAGGTGGTGGTTATCGAAGAAGGGCATGGAGTTGCACTCAAGGATGCCGCAGCGCTCCTGCTCCTTCCAGGGCCGCGCGATGTCCTCGATGATGAAGTCGATGCCGACGATGGGCGCCTTCAGGACACGCGCCACCTCCTCGAAGAGCGCGATGTTGTACGGATGCACCTCGTCGGTGACGTCCGCGGTCGTGCCGCCGACCGACCAGTTCACCTTCTGGTGGAGCGTTACCCTTCTTCCGGCTTCAGGGACTGAGTCCGTCGCAAGCCCCTGCCAGGCGAGCTCCTCGGCTGCTGCCTCATCGAGCTGGATGTTATGGAAATACGGGCCGCTGCGGGCCGGATGCGTGTTCGCCTCCTCGACAAGCTCCCGCACGCTGCGCTTCCCGTCTCCGGTGACGTAGGGTTGATCGCGCCGGAGCGCTGCCGCGAACGTGCCGTCCACAACCGTAGCACGGTAGACGGGCCCCACGAGCTCTTCCTCGATGACGACGCGCGGCGAGACTTCCTGCGCGATACGGAAGCCCCGGACCAGATCCTCCTCGGTCGCAAGATGGAGCGTGGTGTGCCGCGAGCCCGATCCCGAATGGGGCTTGGCGATCGCGGGCGGCGTGAGGGAACGGAAGATGCGCCTGGCATCCCGTACGGAGCGCGCATCGCCGCCCTTGGCCACCGGGAGCCCGAGCGCGCGAAAACGCTTCTTCAGCTCCGCCTTATCGTCCATCCAATGCACGCGGGCGAGCTCGGAGGCAGGCAGGGGGATGCCCTCGAAGGCGATCTTCCTCCCGTCCGGGAGCCGGGCGAGGAAGATATTGCGCGGCAGGTTGAAGAGCCGGAACTCCTCCATCTCGATGCCCCGCTTCTTCCCTTCGTTCCAAAGCATGAGGGCGAGCAGCTGGGTATCGTCGTCGGGCTCCGTGACGCGCCGCGCGACCCCCGCCTGCATGAGGAATTCGATGAGGTGCGGGGTGAGGGCGCGCTCGATGCGCTGGACGAGGCGGGTGAGGGGGTTTGAACCCTTCGGGAGCGGGATGAGCCCTGCGGTGAGCTCGTCTATGAGGATGGTGATGTACGTGAGGCGATGCGGGACGGCTCCGGATCCGCACTCGGCGCATTCGGCGGGCTTCATGGCCCGGACAGTATAGCGTCCCAGGGCACGGGCATCACCACCTGGAAGACGAGCGAGAGGGCCTGGCCGAGGACGAGGACCGCGAGCAGGAGCGCGGCATGGCGGCGCAGCGTTCCTGCGGACCGCGCGTAGAGCTCGAGCACGAAGAGCGGGAGGAGAAGCATCCAAGGCATGAGGAACGGATAGAAGAGCCAGGGCGGATGATGGCTCGAGACGAGGAGCGCGCCGGCGCCGACGACCGTCGTGGCGGCGAGCCAGAGGGTATAGTCCCTCGGCAGCACGCGTGTGCGGTACGCCACGAGCCCCGCGATGAGCCCGAGCAGACCGAAGACGATGGGCTCGGTGAGCATATCGAGCGCAAGGAAGGAGGCGGACACCTTCTGCGTGTGCTCGCCGATCTTCTCCAGTACCTGGTGCAAGTACGTCAGCGGTCCGGACCAGAGCATCGGGATGCCGAGAATGCTAAGCGCGCCCGCGAGCGCCGCTGCCATAATCGCTCCCCGCTCCCGCCGGACGAGGAGATACAAGAGCGCAACCCCGAAGACGACGGCCGTGGTATCGAAACGGCTCATGAACCCGAGCGCGCCCGCAGCGCCAAGCGCGAGGAAGAGCCCGGGATGGGGGCGCTCCCGGATCATGAGGGTCAGGAGCGCGACGAGGATCGCGGCAAGCATCGCAAGCGCGGTCGGCGGGGTGCTGATCAGGTAGAAGGGCGTCACGGCAAGCGTGAACGTGACGTAGCGCCACCAGGCACGCTCCGGGCGAAGGAAATGGGTGCAGGCCGCGATGCAGGCGGCACCAAGCGAGAGCAGCACCACCATCACGATGATGTTCGCGGTCTCGGGAGGGACACCGAAGGATGCGATCGCTCCCGCTGGGAGGATGAGGAGCGTTCCGGGATACCCGAAGGTTGGCTGTGCGGTCGATGGATAGCCGCCGTCGCGGATGGTCGCGGTGGCGCTAGCCCATGCGGAGCTATCGAGGTAGGGGTAGTGCGTCCAGAGCCAGCCCTGCACGAGCAGCGTCAGGGCGAAGGTGAGGACGAAGACGAAGCGCGCACGCTGCATGGTGCGGTTCAGTATAGCGTGTGCGGAGGGGGGGAGATTCGAACTCCCGATACCTTGCGGTATGGTGGTTTTCGAAACCACTGCACTAGACCACTATGCGACCCCTCCGTGGGAGGCACTATACCGTAATCTTACGAGAATGTTTAGGGTTATTGAAGCCTATCGTCTTGGCGTAGCCGAGCACATCTGCCTTCCTACGCAGCCGTACGTCTCGGCCAGAAACGGTCGCGTGGTATCCGAGCTCCAGCCATGATTTCTTTACGAAGGCTCGCAACTCACTGGATGCACTTGTGAAGGCGATGCATGTGGAGGCGTAACTCCTGTGATTGATGATATGGCAGTCGCGATAGACAGTCCCATCGGTATCGATAAGCCCCCGCAGGAATGCGTGTTTATACCGTGGCGATTTATAAATCCAATCAGGTGGAACAAGACCATGCTTCAGCTTATTACCTTGCGGCATGCCGATGCGAGCAATGAAGGTGCAGGCTGCTTTAGAGGAAAGGAGGATTTCTACCGCTTTGCAATCCTTGCGCAATCGCTGACGTGCAGGTAACCCGAAAATCTCATAAATGAGATTTGCAGTAAATCGCGCGTGGTCACGATCAGTTTCTGAATTAGTCGTAATGGATATCTGATACTCACTCACATGCCCATCACCCATAAGAATCCCTAGCAATTCTGCAAGACGCACCGAATAACGCGGGATCCGTATGGGTATGAGCGTCTTAAAGCGTGTGTTGAGCTTTGCATGGCTCTGTAGAGAGCGCAGTCCGCCCAACCTCCTTCCCGCCGCAGTACCGGGATTACCGTAGAGCGACATTCTCATGAGGGCACCCTTCCTTCCTGCAGATTTACGCCATTCCTGCCGCATATTATTTCGAGTACCTATATATTAACAGTTCTGACAAATATGCATTGTTGCAGTGTTAAAAAAGTAGTAGCATCTATGGCGTGCCGCCTTCACAAAGAAGGCCCCATCGTCTAACGGCTAGGACAGCGCCCTTTCACGGCGTAAATCGGGGTTCGA
>DASPKG010000018.1:0-2453 GCA_035628215.1 Minisyncoccota bacterium | reverse complement strand
TCCTTCTTGTCCTTCTCCTGGGTCTTGCTCCAGAAGCAGGTGATGGCGGCCGAAGTGATGGTGATACCGCGCTCGCGCTCCTGCTCCATCCAGTCGGTCGTGGTCTCGCCGGTATGCACCTCCCCGATCTTGTGCTGGGAGCCCGTGTAGAAGAGCACGCGCTCGGACGTGGTCGTCTTGCCGGCGTCCACGTGGGCGACGATGCCGAAGTTGCGCACTTTCTCGAGGGGATAATCGCGTTGCATAGAGTGAATGACTAAATAAAAAAGCCCGCAGATGCGTTATGCATAAGATACGGGGCGGACCCGTAAAAGGCAAGGAAAGCGAAAGGCCCGGCCGCTAAGCTAGCGACCGGGACCTTCGTGTACGCGTACTTAAGCGGCGAGCCGCCATACGGACGTGATGCCGCCCGGACCCTGCCGTGGGTTCACCTCGTCGAGGGGCTGGATGAGCGTGCGCATGGCGATGTTCGTTGCGTGCACAAGGCGCGCATCGTCGACCATGATCCCGACGTGACGATCCCAGAAGACGAGGTCGCCGCGCTTGAAGGGACCATGCGGATAGACATCGATGGCGACCTTCTCGAGCTCGCGCTCCATGTGCCGCACCCCGTGAGAGAGGATGATGTTGCGGGTCAGGAGCGCGTGGTGCACGAGGCCTGAGCAGTTGAGCCCGAGCAACGGATCGCGGCCTCCCGGACGGTACGGGATGCCCACGAGCTTCTCGGCCTCGGCCACGAAGTCCGGCGAGACCCGATTGATGATCTCGAGATGGGTCTTTGGGATCCATCCGCCGGTCGCGACTTGGTAGAACTTCCGTGTCGCATCGGTCACGTGGACCCGGGCATTCATTCCGAGCTGCATGAGGACCCGACTGCGATGGGTCGGCTGCGCGTACACGAGCGTAAAGAGCTGGCAGATCCGGTGGGTCGGGATGCGCTCGCAGCGATGAAGCTCCGAGATCCGAAGATGCCCCATCCACCCGCTCGCCGACGCATAGCCGTATGCCCAGCCGTCCTCGTTCTCGGACTGCACGTAGAAATGCTCTCCGTGGAGCACGGTGGTGATGGGTTGTGAATCATCGGTTGGCTCGTGGTAGAGCACCGCTGATGCCGTCGCGACCCGGTACGTCGTACCTGATTCGATGACGGCGCGCTCACGGGATGTGAGCTCGTGCGCAAATGGATGCATGTCCCCTCCGAACTGCCTAAATTGGCCTGCTCTAGGAAATCATGAGCGACGCGAGAAGTCGAGCGCTATTGGCTCACGCAATGGTTGTACGAGCCCCATCCGGCGCACCCGAAGAGGTTCGGTTCGCTCGTGCCGGGATCGTTCGCGAGCGTCGCGCAGACCGTGAACTGGCCGCGGTTGTCGTTCTGGTTCGCGTAGAAATAATCGCCGGGTATGCCCCCATGCACGGGATCGCGCGGGACCTTCGGGAGGTACGCGGGAACCATATCGTTCCTGAACGCCACGTCGCGCCCACTGTCGGTGTTGGATATGAAGCTGCACCAGCCGCTTCCCTGCGGGAGCGAACCCGTGCTGGTGTAGTAGTTGTTGATCGCGCGGACGAGCTGCCCGACGTCGGCCTTCCGGCGCGCATCCTGCGCCTTGTTGCGCGCGACGTTGAGCGACGCGAGCGTGACCGAGGCAAGGATCCCGATGATCGCCACGACGACCAGGAGCTCGATCAGGGTGAAGCCGCGAGCGGAAGCCATACTACGGTTTGATGATCGCCGGGTTAATGACCGGCGCATCGGCCGGGGTGAGCACGACGATCTCCTTCGGCCGCGTGTTGATCGCCACGTACACCGACCCCATGAGTACGAGCCCGAGGATGCCGAGCACGACCTTGTCCGTCTGCTTCTTGTCCTTCTGCGGCCCCGGGGTGATGAGCTCGCCAAGCGGCACGCCCGCCTTCTGGCCGCTCGAGCGCCGCATGAGGGTGGGGTCCCGTTCGGAATCGAATACCACGTTACCGTCCATTACGATCCAGTATAGACCAAAAGCGCCCCTCCTGGGGCGCTTTTGGATGCTCGTGAAAATTACCAGGCGAAGTGTGCGAAGGCCTTGTTGGCTTCCGCCATGCGGTGCATGTCCTCCTTCTTCTTGATCGCGTCGCCCTCGTTCTTGGCCGCGAGGATGATCTGCTCGGCGAGCTTGTCTGCCATAGGCTTGCCCTTCTTGGCGCGCGCAGCGTTGATAAGCCAGCGGTACGCAAGGGAGATACGGCGCTGCTGGGGCACCTCGCGGGGCACCTGGTAGTTGGCGCCGCCGACGCGGCGGGAGCGGACCTCCATCAAGGGGGAGACGTTGCGGATCGCGGTCTCGAAGGTCTCCAGGGGATCCATCTCCTTCTCCTTCAGCTTGTCGAGCGCGGCGTACACAACCTTGCGGGCGGTGTCCTTCTTCCCGTCCCACATGACGGTGTTGATGAAGCGCGAAATGGCCTCG
>DASPKG010000017.1:0-2917 GCA_035628215.1 Minisyncoccota bacterium | reverse complement strand
CTCTCATGTCCTCCCAGCCGGTAGATTTCCCTACGGGCACCAAGGTGAAGGTAGAGGGCGTCATGACGCCCGCGACGCACCTGAGCAGCGTACAGAAATACGACATCGACGGCATAATCATGGCGACTTCTATCGAAAAGGCGGAGGAATAGGCGGAAAACTGCCTGCGTGCAGTCACAGAAGAGAAGTGTTAGCCTGTCTGCCAGGAATCCCTGCAATGGTGCGGGGGTAGCCGGTTTTCCGGCAAGCACCTTGCCAGGACCACAGACAATAGACGAAGGAAGGGAAGGGTAGGATGATCCACGAAATCCGCGTCTCCGACACGGGAAGCGACCCTAAGGGGGCCGAACTTCTTGCTGAAATGAAGCGGCTCGGGCTCGGATGCTTTACGGCTATCCGTACGACCCGGGTCTATCGATTGCAGGGCACCAGTGAAGCCGAGGCGAAGCGGTTCGCCGAGGCGATCACGGACGTCGATCAGACTCATACCCTCAATCAGGAACCCGCTCCGGACGGAGCCGCCGTCAGTGAAGTCGCCTACAAGCCCGGCGTGATGAATCCGGTGAGTGCGTCGCTCAAGAAGATCGCGCACGATCTCGGCATCACACTGGAGGCGGCTGACTCGAGCATTGAGTATCGCTTCTATCCCGGCGAGAATCGGGATGCGGTACGAGAAGTCCTAGACCGGCCAGAGCTCGTCAACAAGACGGTCCAGCGGGTGGTCACGAAGAAGCCCGATACTCTCCTCATCGAGGATACGCCCGGGTCGATCGAGATCGTCCGCATCCGCGACCTCTCCGAAGATGAGCTGATCCAGCTCTCCAGGGAGCGCGAACTTCACCTCAACCTGGCCGAGATGCTGCTTCTGCAGGATTTCGCCAGGAAGGAGGGCCGCGAGCTCACCGACGCCGAGGTGGAGATGGTCGCCCAGTATTGGAGCGAACACTGCAAGCATAAGACGTTTGCGGCGCTCCTCGAGACGCCGCAAGGAATCAAGCGCCCCCTCATGGAGCGCCTGAAGGAAGCGTCGGCTTTGTACCAGCGCGGGGTTATCTCCGCGTTCGGCGACAACTCCGGCGTCGTCTGGTTCTTCGACGACTGGGCTATCAACGCCAAGGTCGAGACCCACAACAGCCCGAGCGCTATCGAGCCGTACGGGGGAGCCGCGACCGGCGTCGGCGGCGTACTGCGGGACATCAATGGCACGGGGAAGGGCGCCAAGCCCATCCTCTCGACCGACATGTTCTGCTTCGCGCCTCCTTCGCTCGATCCCTCGGATCTTCCGAAGGGCTGCCTGCCGCCCGACTACCTGCTTCGGCAGGTGGTCGCCGGCGTTCGTGACTACGGCAACCGGATGGGAGTGCCGACCGCTAACGGGTCGATTCACTTCCACCCGGATTTCCGGGCGAAGCCCACCGTCATCGTGGGTGCATACGGCATCCTGCCGACCAAATACGCGGAGAAGGGAAAGCCTCAAGAAGGCGATCTCGTGCTCCTCGTCGGCGGTCGAACGGGACGCGATGGCATCCATGGGGCGACGTTCTCCTCCGGGGAGATGACCGAGATGACGGCAATCCGCAACGGGACTGCCGTGCAGATCGGCAACGCCATCGAGGAGAAGCGGATGTTCGAAGCGATCCTGCTTCTGCGGGATCAGGGCATCATCCGCGCTATCACCGACTGCGGGGCGGGAGGTCTCTCCTCCGCCGTCGGCGAGATGGGCGAACGAACCGGCGTCCACCTCTGGGCGGAGGAAGTGCCGCTCAAGTATTCCGGGCTTGCGCCTCGGGAGGTCGTCCTCTCGGAGTCGCAGGAGCGGATGGTGCTCGCTGTCGAACACGAAGATGCGGAAGAGGCGATCGCGCTCTGCCGCAGCCTCAACGTCGAGGCGACCGTGGTCGGGAAGTTTACCGACACCGAGCGCTTCGTCGTGACGTACAAGGGAGAGACGGTGGCCGACTTGCCCTACGCTTTCCTTAAGGGCCTGCCGCAGAGGACGATGCCGGCTGATTGGCAGCGGCCCGTCTTCGACGAGCCTGCTGAAGGTCAGTTCGCCTCGCTCGATCTCTCCCGGGCGTTCATGAAGGTCCTCGGAGACCTGAATGTCTGCTCCAAAGAGCCGATCGTACGCATGTACGACCATAGCGTCCAGGGCACGAGTGCTCTGCCGCCCTTCACGGGCGTGCATCACGACGGCCCCTCGGACGCGTGCGTACTCCGGCCTGTCCTCGGGCAGCCCTGGGGACTCGTGGTGAGCCACGGCATGGACCCGATCCTCAACCGGATCGATCCGTACTGGGGCTCGGTGTGTGCGGCCGTTGAAGCGCTGGCCAACCTCGTCGCCGTGGGCGGTAATCCCGTCCAAGGCGAAGCCTGGCTCATCGACAACTTCATCTGGCCGTTTCCCGACGCCGAATCGCTCGGAGCGCTTGACCTGTCCATGGACGGCCTCATCGCCGTCATGAACGCGTTCGGCATCCCGTGCGTCTCCGGCAAGGACTCGCTGTCGAGCACCTACCGGAGCGGCAACACCGTCATCAAGATCCCGCCAGTGCTCTGCGTCTCCGCGTTCGGAAGAATCCCGAACGTCAGGCGCACGGTGTCGGCAGACTTCAAGCGGCCCGACTCCCGGATCGTATTCGTCGGCCTGCCCGATTGGGGGGCGATGGGCGGTTCGGTGCTCTACGACAAGCTGGGCTACGTCGTCAACCGCGGACCAACCTATGCCGACGGGCGCGTCTACTACACCACCCTCGATGCTCATGTGGTTGCGGTCGATGCGGAGACTGGCAAGCCGGCCTGGAACGTGAAGGTCGGAGACATCCAGATCGGCGAGACCATGACGATGGCGCCGCTGGTCGCGAAGGGGAAGGTGATCGTCGGCAATTCCGGCGGCGAGTACGGCGTCCGCGGCTGG
>DASPKG010000016.1:0-11994 GCA_035628215.1 Minisyncoccota bacterium | reverse complement strand
TCTTCGCGAGATACACATCCGGCTGGGGGATGAAGGGGCGGTCTTCCGATTCAGACGCCGGGACGCCGGAATACACCAGGTACTTCTTCCCGTTCACCTCGGCGAAGTGCGGATCGTAGAGGCCGGCCTCGACCGAGCCCTTGGGCTTCACGAGGGTGCGCATCTTCGTGAAGATGTGGCCATCGGCGGAGACGAGGTAGGCGATATCGCCGCCCACGTCCATGAAGTCTTTCTGCACCGCCATGTGGAAGAGCTTGTCCGCCGGGTCGTAGTAGACGGAGGGCGCCGCGACATGCGGACCGTGGACGCCGCGGAGCAGGCAGGACTCGACCGCTTCGGTCCAGGGCCCGTCGATGGTGGGCGCGGTCGCATGCAGGATCTCCCATGTCTCGGTGATGACGGTGCCGCGGGAGCCGTAGATGTGCCAGGTATTCCCATCGAAGGCGATGCAGGGGTCCTTGAGGTCCTTGAACCGGAGCGAATCGAATAGGGGGCCGATCTTCCTGATCGGCTCAAGCGGCGTCATATCCGCGAAAGGGTAGGGCCTCGGCTCTGAATGCGCCATGAATGGGTGTCATTGTACGCCTCTTCGGGTGCGGTATCATGGGGGCTACGATTCCTATGGTCTGACGGTCCACCGGCTTCCCGTTATTCATCTAAGCGATTACGCCATGGACCAGTACGACCACCTCAAGCAAGAAGACCGGGAGATATTCGACGCCATCGTGGGCGAAGAGGAGCGCCAAGCGACGGGCCTCGAGCTCATCCCGTCGGAGAACTACGTCTCACGCGCGGTGCGCGAGGCGATGGCCTCGACCCTCACGAACAAGTATTCGGAGGGTTACCCCGGCAAGCGTTACTACGGCGGGCAGCAGTTCACCGATCAGGTGGAAGTGATCGCCATCGACCGCGCGAAGCAATTATTCGGTGCAGGATACGCGAATGTGCAGCCCTTGGGGGGCGCGAACGCCAACATCGCCGCATACATGGCGCTCATGGAGCCCGGCGACACCATCCTCGGCATGGACCTCTCGCATGGCGGACATCTCACGCACGGGCACCCCGTGACCTACATCTCGAAGATCTTCCGCTTCGTCCGCTACAAGATGAAGGACGTTGAGACGGGCGAGATCGATTACGCGGCGCTCCGCGAGACGGCGCTCGCCGAGAAACCGAAGGTCATCCTCGCGGGGTTCTCGGCGTATCCGCGCGAGCTCGAGTGGCAGCGCATCGCAGACATCGCCAAGGAAGTCGGGGCATGCGCCGTCGCGGACGTCGCGCACATCGCGGGGCTCATTGCCGGAGGGGCGGCGAAGAATCCCTTCGATCACGGCTTCGATGTGCTGACCTCGACGACGCATAAGACGCTGCGCGGGCCGCGCGGTGGCTTGATCCTCAGCAAGGACGAGGGCATCGCGAAGAAGATAGACAAGGCGGTCTTCCCAGGGCTCCAGGGCGGTCCGCACATGCACCAGATCGCAGCGAAGGCGGTCGCGTTCCGCGAGGCGCTCGACCCGTCCTTCAAGGAATACGCAGCACAGGTGGTACGCAACGCCGCCGCGATGGCCGAGGTGTTCAAGGAAGACGGCGCGCGACTCATCGCGGGCGGCACCGAGAACCATCTCCTCCTCCTCGATGCATTCTCCTCGTACGGCATCTCCGGGCATGACGCGGAAACCATGCTCGATCAGGCGGGCATCACGCTCAACAAGAACTCGATCGCGGACGACCCTAGGAAGCCCATGGATCCCTCGGGCATCCGGTTCGGCACGCCTGCGATGACGACCCGCGGGTTCAAGGAGGAGGAATCGAAAGAGGTGGCGCGCCTCATGATCGAGGTCCTCCGGAAGCGCGACGATGCGACTGTCGAGAAGGTGCGTGCGCGGGTCGCGGAGCTCGCCGCTCTACACCCCATCCCCGAGTCCTTCGTCTAGTGCTAGAGTTGCCCCATGGAAGAACGGATCAGGCAGGCGGTAACGGGGGCGCTCGAAGAGCTCGGCGCAGGCGAGGTCGCGTTTGTCGTCGAGTGGCCGGCAGAGCTTGCCCATGGCGACTTCGCGACCAACGCAGCGCTCGTGGCGGCCCGCGAATTAGGAAAGAGCCCGCGGGAGATCGCGGAGGCGCTCGTGCCGCTCGTCGCCGAGGCGCTCGGTGATACGGCGTCAAAGGTCGAAGCGGCAGGTCCCGGCTTCGTGAACATCACGCTGGCGCAACCCGTCATTGCCGAGACCATTGCAGCTGCAGCTGACAATGGAACGTGGGGCAGCAGAACGGATGGTATCGGCACGCGGGTGATGATCGAGTATTCGAACCCGAACCCCTTCAAGGAGATACACATCGGTCACCTGATGAGTAACGTGATCGGTGAGGCACTCTCGCGGCTCATGGAAACCTCCGGAGCGACCGTGCTGCGCGATACATTCGGCGGAGATGTCGGCCCGCACGTGGCCAAGGCTCTCTGGGCACTCCGGCGCGCAGGTACGACTGATGTCGCGAACGCCGGCGAGATCGGCAAGGCCTATGCGCAGGGGTCGACCGCTTATGAGGAAAGCGAAGCGGCTAAGCAGGAGATCGATGAGCTCAACACGCGCATCTACGCAGTCGTCGCGCAGGCCGAGGCACCGGACGGGTTTTCGGAAGACGATCGCGCGCTTCTCGCGCTCTGGCGCAAGGGCAGGGAAGTCTCCATGGAGGAGTTCCTGCGCATCTTTAAGCAGCTCGGGACCAATTTCGACTACATCTTCTACGATAGCGATACGACCGACACCGGATTGCGCATCGTGCGGGAGGGGGTCGCTCAAGGCATCTTCGAAGAGAGCGATGGCGCGGTCATCTATCGCGGCGAGAAGAAGGGTCTGCATACGCTCGTGTTCATCACGTCCCGAGGCACGCCGACCTACGAGACCAAGGACATCGGCCTCGCCTTCCTGAAGGAGGAGCGCGCGCCAACGGATAAGGTGTATATCGTGACCGCGGTCGAGCAGGTAGGGCACTTCAATGTGGTGCTGGCGGCACTTTCCGAGATCGCACCGAACCTTGCAGCGAAGACCACGCACATACCGCACGGACTCCTCCATTTGACGACCGGCAAGATGGCATCGCGCAAGGGGAATGTGATCACGGCAGCCGAATTGATCACCGAGGTGATTGAGCGGGCGGCTCAGAAGAACGAGGATCTTTTGGTCGCCGAGCAGGTGGCGATCGGCGCGGTGAAGTACATGATCCTTCGTGCGGCGCCCGGGTCCAACATCGTGTTTGATCCCGAGAAGTCGCTCTCCCTCGAAGGAGATTCGGGGCCGTACCTGCAGTACGCGCTGGTCCGCGCGTCGTCGGTGCTTGCAAGCGCAGGGGAAAAGGAAGTGGGTGATGCTCCCGATGCCCCGTACAGCATCGAACGGCTCATCACCCGGTTCCCGGAAGTGGTGCGCCGGGCGAGCGAGGAGTGCGCGCCGCAGCAGGTTGCGCAGTATCTCACGCAGCTCGCTGGCGAGTGGAATTCTTTTTATGCGCAGGAGCGGATCATCGGCGGGGAGTACGAGGGATACAAGCTCCGGCTTGCACGTGCGTTCGTGCGGACCATGAAGAACGGGCTTACGCTGCTTGGTATACCGACGCCGGAGCGGATGTAATTCACTTGCACGGACGAGCTTGAACCGTTAAGGTGCGAGGCAGGCCCGTACCTTTCGTGCGAGTCGTCACCATACTTGGGGGAATAGCGAGGATGGCGTCAGGTGTTACAGCAACGGCTCTCGAGTTCGATCGCGAAGAGCTGGACCGTCGGGATGTCAGTGGCGATGGCCACAGGTGGAGGAAGAAGATCACCGAGGCCTGTACCCGTCACGGCCTCTCGCTCGAAGAGCTCGCGCAGAACGCCGGGCACTGCTACTTCGCCGCGTGCCGAAAGCCGCGGCAGCAGAAGGAGATCCAGCTCGCGCTCCGCGCGCTGCAGGACCGGAGCTGGCTCCGGCGCACCAACGGTGAGCCCCATGTCGCTCACTTCATCCGCGCCTACGCGTCCTGCCTGCTCCAGCCACCCGAGCAGATGAAGCTGGCCGCCTAAGGACGAACCGCGGAATCAGGCCTGGCGCTCCGCGCGCCAGGCCGTTCCCTTTTTATGAAGCAGGCTATACGATAGGAAAATCATGGCTGAAACGGGCAAGAGCGAAGCTGCCAAGCGCGAGGAGGAGATCCTCGCGTTCTGGAAGGAGCGGCAGATCTTCGAGAAATCGCTCGAAAAGCCTTCGCCGAACGGCGAATTCGTGTTCTACGACGGCCCCCCGTTTGCGACCGGGCTCCCGCATTCGGGATCCCTCCTCTCGTCCGTCGCCAAGGACCTCATCCCGCGGTACAAGACCATGCGCGGGTATTTCGTCCGTCGCCGCTGGGGCTGGGACACCCACGGGCTCCCCATCGAGTCCTTGGTGGAGAAGAAGCTCGGCCTCAAGAACAAGAAAGAGATCCTCGCGCTCGGCATCGAGGAGTTCAACGAGACGGCGCGCTCCATGGTCCTCGAGTACGTGCATGACTGGAAGCGCTACATCGATCGCGTCGGGCGCTGGGTGGATTTCGATAACTCGTACAAGACGATGGACAATACGTTCATCGAATCGGTCTGGTGGGGCCTGAAGCAGATCTACGACAATGGCCGCTTGTACGAAGGGCGGAAAGTCCTCATGTACTGCCCGCACTGCGAGACCCCGCTCGCCAAGGCGGAGATCGCGATGGATAACACGTACAAGGACGTGACCGAGGAGGCGACGACCGTGAAGTTCAAGATCAAGGGCGAGCATGCATATCTCCTCGCCTGGACCACGACGCCCTGGACCCTGCCCGGGAACGTCGCGCTTGCGGTGGGCCCCGACATTGCCTACGGCCGGTACGAGAAAGATGGAGCGGAGTACATCGTAGCGAAGGAGCGCGCCGAGGCGCTCGGCCTTGCGAACCTCGTGAGCGAGCAACAGGGGAGCGCACTCGTCGGGATCGAGTACGAGCCGCTGTACGCGATCGATAAGGTCGCGAAGGTCGCTGGGAAGAAGTGGCAGGTCCTCGCTGCGGACTTCGTGAATACCGAGGAGGGGACCGGCATCGTGCACACCGCCGTCATCTACGGCGAGGACGACTACCAGCTCGGCGTGAAGGAGGGGCTCCCCATGGTCCCGCTCCTGAACCCGAACGCGACGTATAACGAGGACGCGCCGGAATTCCTTCGCGGCAAGTACATCAAGAAGGCGGAGGCGGACATCAAGGAGGATCTCGAGAGCCGCAGCCTCCTCTACGCCAAGGCCCCTCATACGCACTCGTACCCGCACTGCTACCGCTGCGGCACCCCGCTCATCTATAACGCGGTCTCGTCCTGGTTCATCGACATCCAGGCGGTGAAGGCGAAGATGCTTGCCGAGAACGAGAAGATCACCTGGGTGCCGGAGCACCTGAAGCAGGGCCGGGTGCGGCACATCCTCGAGAACGCGCCAGATTGGACCATCTCCCGCAATCGCTTCTGGGCGAGCCCGCTTCCTATATGGAAGAGCGAGGTCGGGGAGGTGACGGTGATCGGGTCGTTGGATGAGCTCAAGGCACGGACGAAGAAGAGCGGCAACCGCTACTACGTGATGCGGCACGGGGAGGCGGAGCACAACGTGAAGGGCATTGCGAGCTGCGACCCGACCGCGCCGTATTCGCTCACGGAAAACGGCTGCAAGCAGGCGGGGCTCGCCGCCAAGCAGCTCCTGACCGCGGGCATCACGAAGATCTACGCATCGCCCTTGGTGCGTGGTCGCGAGACGGCGCAGTGCGTTGCCAGCGCGCTCGGCTTTCCCTTTGAGGACGTCGTATACGATGACCGGCTCCGCGAATTCTCGTTCGGCGAGCTCGATGGCCGGCCGATCGGCGAATTCGTTGCCTACCGAGCGGCGCACGGGTATACGGATAAGGTGCCCGGCGGCGAGAGTTACCAGGACGTGAAGAATCGGTTCGGCGCGTTCCTCTACGAGCGCGAGGCCAACGACGCGGACGAGCAGATCCTGATCATCACGCATGGGGTCGGCATCGAAGCGTTCGAAGCGCTCATCAAGGGCGCGGACGCAGCGGAATCGAAGCGCATCGCGGAGGTCCTCGATCCGGTCTGCGCCGAGGTGCGCACGCTCTCCTTCGTCCCGCTCCCGCACAACCGCGACTACGAGCTCGACTTCCATCTCCCGTACATCGACCAGGTCGAGCTCGTCGACGAGCAGGGCAATACCCTCGCGCGCATCCCGGAGGTCGTCGACTGCTGGGTGGAGTCGGGGTCCATGCCGTTTGCGGAGTACCACTATCCCTTCGAGAACGTCGAGGAATTCAAGAAGCGCGCGCCCGCCGACTTCGTCTCAGAGTACATCGGGCAGACCCGCGCCTGGTTCTATTATTTGAATGCAGTCAGCACGCAGCTCTTCGAGCGCCGCGCCTTCAACAGCGTCATCACGACGGGGAACGTGCTCGCCGCAGACGGCGCGAAGCTCTCCAAGAGTAAGAACAACTACACCGATCCCTATCACCTCTTCGACGCGTACGGCGCCGACGCCTTCCGCTACCACCTCATGGCAAGCGTGGTGATGCAGGCCGAGGACCTCGTCTATCGGGACGAGGACGTGAAGGAGGCGCATAACCGGGTGGTGGGGATGCTGCGGAACGTCGCGAGCTTCTACCAGCTCTTCGCGGACGAGGCGCTCGAAAAGGCCGCACTCAGCACGCACCCCTTGGATCGCTGGATCCTCGCGCGTCTCCGCGAGCTCATCGAGGAAGTGACCGACGCCTTCGATCGCTACGACGTGCCGCGCGGCACCCGTCCCGTCCGCGCCTTCGTCGAGGACCTCTCGACGTGGTACGTGAGGCGTTCGCGCGACCGCGTGAAGGGCGAGGACGCCGCGGATCGCGTTGCGGCGCTTGCGACCCTGCGGCAGGTGCTCAAGGAGCTTTCGAAGGTCATCGCGCCCGTGATGCCGTTCATTGCCGAGGACGTGTTCCAGATCGTGCGGGAGGCGGGTGATGCCGAGAGCGTGCACCTCTGCGATTGGCCCGCCGTCTCGCTCACCATCGTGGACCGGATGCTCGGGCAGGAGAAGAAGGAGCAGGCGCTCCTCGAGGACATGGCGAAGGTCCGGGCGCTCGCCTCCGAAGGCCTCATGCTTCGGCAGAAGGCGGACGTGAAGGTGCGCCAGCCGCTCGCCTCACTCTCCATACCCGGGAAGCTCCCCGAGGAACTCGCCGCGATCCTCGCGGATGAGGTGAACGTGCATGAGGTGAAGATGGACGCGGCAGAAGTCGCGCTCGATACGGTACTCACCCCCGAGCTCGTGCGGGAAGGGGACGAGCGCACCTTCCAGCGAGCGGTCGCCGAAGCGCGCAAGGCGGAGGGATTCTCCCCGAAGGATAGGGCGACGGTCCTTCGCGGCGAGGACGGGAAGTACGTCGCGGAGCTCTCGACCGGCCCCGTGCGCTTCTCGCTCTCGCGCAATGCAGCATAAGTACGTCACGCGGGCGTTCGTGCTCGGCCGGCATCCGGCCAAGGAAGCGGGTGCGAGCATCGTCCTGCTCACCGCGGAACTCGGGCTCGTCCGCGCACGCGCCGAAGGGGTGCGCCGCTCGGGCGCCAAACTCGCGCACGCGCTCCAGACGCTCTCGGAGGTGGACGCGACCCTGCTGCGCGGCAAGGAGGGGTGGCGGCTCTCGGGAGCGGTCCTCATCGAGCCCTGGTTCTCGACACTCCCCCCGGCTGCCCGGCTCCGGGCGGGGCGCCGCGCAAGCCTCATCCTCCGCCTCGTGCAGGGCGAGAGCACCGATGCATCCCTCTTCTCCATCTACGCCGAATTCCTCGGTGCGCTCCGCAGCGAAGACGAGTCCCTGCAGGACAGCGCGGAGCTGCGAGCGACTCTGCAATCGCTTTCCGCCCTCGGCCACGACGCAGGGGCCATCCCGACCATGGAAGCGATACGGGCGCTCTCGAAGGACGAGCGAAGGAAGCTCATCGCACGCATCAATCAAAGCCTCACATCCACGGGTCTATAAACTGTGTACGCTATACTTTGAAGGATATGCCTCCCGAGGAAGAGAAAAGCCCGCTCGCGAGGGCGCAGGAACGCCTCTACGCACCGACGGGCAGTACGCCCGCCGCGGCTCCCGCGCTCGATAAGAAAGCGCCGCCGCCTCCCGCCGAGCGCTGGACCCCGCCACCTCCACCCCCGCCGAAGAAGCCGCGGCTCCCGCGCACCACGCTCTTCCTTATCGGGGCGGCGGTCTTCTTCACGGGCGCGCTCATCGTCGCAGCCGGACTCATCCTCTTTGGCGGCCGCACCGTTTCGAACGAGAACATCGCGATCGAGGTGACCGCCGCGCCGACCGCAGGCAGCGGGGACACCGTCGATCTCCTCATCACGGTCGCGAACGAAAACCCCGTGCCGCTCTCAGGCACGCTCCTTTCCATCGATTTCCCTGAGGGGACGCGCTCCCCGGAGAACCTCGAGGCGGAACTCCCGCAGTACAGCGATACGCTCGGCGAGATCCCGGCGGGCGGGAAGGCCGAGCGCACCGTGCGCGCGGTCATCTTCGGGGCGGAGGGCCAGCGGGTCTCGCTCCCGATCCGCTTCGAGTACCGGACGCCGGGGGCAAGCACCGCGTTCATCAAGGAGGCGGCACACGAGTTCACCATCACGACGTCGCCCCTGTCTGTCTCCATCGGCTCGCTCTCCCAGGTATCCGCAGGCCAGCCCTTCGATATCGCGGTCGCCGTGCGCTCGAACGCCGCAGCACCCATCAACAACGCCGCGCTCGTCGCCGAGTACCCGCCCGGCTTTGCGCTGCGCGCCTCCACGCCCGCGCCGGCGCTCGGCTCGCTCTACGATCTCGGCACCATCCAACCCGGGGAAGAGAAGATCGTGCGCATCACGGGCACGATCGCCGGCGAGGACCGCGAGACCCGCGTCATCCGGTTCACGACGGGCACCCGTGCCGAAGGATCGGGCGCGCTTTCGGTAACCTACACCACCGCCGAGAAGCCGGTCGTGGTCGAGAAGCCCTTCCTCGCGCCGGTCCTGACCCTGAACCGCGAGGTCGGGGCGGCGCTCGCGATCGCGCCCGGGGAGGAGGTGTCGGGCGTGCTCTCCTTCGCCAATACGCTCGATGCGCCGCTCGAGGACGCGAAGATCGTCGTCGCGCTCTCGGGCACCGGGCTCGATCCGACGAGCATCCGGAGCGCCAACGGCTTCTACCGCTCGGCGGACAACACCATTACCTTCTCGAAGGAGACCATCCCGGCGCTCGTGCGCCTTGCGCCCGGGCAGACCGGGAGCGGGTCCTTCACCTTCGCGACGCGGCCGGCATCCGCGGGGCTGCGCAACCCGACGGTGAACATAAACATCTCGGTCTCCGGACGCCGCATCAACCAGCCGAGCGCGCCCACCGAGATCAGCTCGACGGTGACGCGCACCCTCAAAGTCCGGACCGATCTTGCCGCGGCGGCCCAGGTGCTCCGCAGCGGCCCCATCCCGACGACAGGCCCGCATCCGCCGCGTGCCGACACCGAGACCTCGTACGCGGTGAAGTGGACCTTCACGAACTCGGTGAACGCGGTCGGCGGGGCGGTCGTCTCCGCGGTCCTCCCGTCCTACGTGCGGTTCTCGGGCGCCGTGAGCCCGTCTGACGCCGCCATCACCTACAACGAGGCGACGCGCACCGTCACCTGGAACGCGGGCGACGTTCCCGCAGGGGCTTCGCCGAAGTCGGCATCCTTCGGCGTGGTCATCACCCCGAGCGCGTCGCAGCGCGGCACGAGCCCTGTCCTCATCGGGGAGGCAAGCTATGGCGCAAGCGATCGCTTCACGGGCGAGCGCATCGAGGGGGCCATCCGGGAGCTCACGAACGACCTCAGCGCTTCCGGAGGGGGCACGGGTGCAGTACAGTAGGCCGTATGAAGCAGGTTAGTCTCGACATTATCGTCTCGCTCGCCAAGCGCCGTGGGTTCGTATATCCCGGCTCCGAGATCTACGGCGGGCTTGCCGGGACCTTCGACTACGGCCCACATGGGCTTACGCTCAAGAAGAACATCGAGCGATCCTGGTGGCGGTACTTCGTAGAAGGCCGCGACGACATGTACGGCATCGACTCGGCCATCCTCATGAACTCGAAGGTCTGGGAGGCTTCGGGGCATATCGGGGGATTTCATGATCCCTTAGTGACGGACCTGAAGACGAAGCGCCGGTACCGCGCCGACCACCTCCTCGAGGAGAAGGGTATCGACCCGGCCGGGATGTCGCTCGAGCAAATGGGCGCACTCATCAAAGAGAAGGGCATCAAAAGCCCGGACGGCAACGCGCTCTCGGAGCCGCAGCAATTCAACATGATGTTCAAGACCTCGGTGGGCTCCGTTGATGGCGCGGACACGCCGGTGTACCTACGTCCCGAGACCGCGCAGGGCATGTTCGTGAACTTCAAGAACATCATCGATACCTTCCACCCGAGGCTCCCGTTCGGCATCGCGCAGATCGGGCGCAACTTCCGCAACGAGATCGCGCCGCGCGAGTTCCTGTTCCGGGTCCGCGAGCTCGAGATCATGGAGTTTGAGTACTTCGTGGCCGAGAAGGACTGGGAGGAGCATTTTGAGTACTGGCTCAACGAAATGCGGGCTTGGTTCCTCTCGCTCGGGTTCTCCACGGAGGACCTCAAGGAGATCGAGATCCCTGAGGATGACCGCGCACATTACTCCAAGCGTACGGTGGACTTCCATTTCCGCTTCCCGCAGAAGTTCGATGAGATCGGGGGAATCGCCTACCGCACTAATTACGACCTCAAGAACCACATCGCGCATAGCGGGGAAGACCTCTCGTACCTCGACCCGGTGACGAACGAGAAGTTCGTACCACACGTCATCGAGCCGACCTTCGGGCTCGGCCGCATCGTGCTCGGTGTGCTCGCGAACGCCTATGACGAGGACGAACTCGGCGGCGAGAAGCGCGTGGTGCTCCGGCTCCCGGCGCACCTCGCTCCCGTGAAAGCCATGGTCTCACCGCTCCTGAAGAATAAGCCCGAGCTCGTCGAGAAGGCGAGGGATGTGCGCGCCGAACTCCAGATAGTGCACCCAGCGATCGCCTGGGACGATAACGGGAATATCGGGAAGCGCTACCGGAGGCAGGACGAGATCGGGACGCCGTTCTGCGTCACCGTTGATTACGATACGCTCGCGGACGGCAGCGTGACGCTCCGGGACCGGGATACGGGGGAGCAGGAGCGGCTCTCCATCGAGGAGGTACAGGCGAAGCTGCGCGCTGCTATTTGACGCGGGAAGCCGGTTAGGTGCAGGATGTCTCCAGAGCGTTCCGCTCTGGAGAAGAAGGAGAAGGCCATGAGGATGATCGCCCTGATCATCCTGCTCGCGGCCCTCGCTTCCCCGGGCGCCGCACAGGAAACCGTTCCGGTTGAAACGACCGTCCGTCCGCAGGAGATCATTCCGGCGAATACGGATATCCGTCCGCAGCTGCCGGAACCCAAGTTCGCGACGAGCGCGCACGCGTACGCAGTGACCGTCTACGAATTCGCCGGCTACGATGCCGAAGCGGATCCGCCGTTCATCCTCGAGCCGGTGCGGGAGGTGGAGACGGAGCTCGGTGCACAGGCGTACGCCGAGTTCAAGTGGAACCCGGGCTATACCGTCGTCGAGTATTGCCGGGCGGTCCCTCGCCCGGACGGCCTCTACGTCCTTCCGCAGACGCGCGCAGAACGGCTCCAGGGCTCCTGCATGGTCTACGGGTACGTCGCGGCGACCCCGCGGTCTTGGCACGAGTTCCTCGTCCCGGTCGCCGACACGGTCAAGAAGATTGCCAAGAAGCCGGTGAAGAAAGGGCCGGTGAGGCGCAAGCCGCCTCGTCGCAGGCGCTAGGGCCCGCTCCCGCTCAGGAGCGGCCCTTTGCTTTTTAGCGAGGAATTATCTAGTCTGTGCTAGCATTTACGCCATGGATAAGAACGTCACCA
>DASPKG010000015.1:0-3730 GCA_035628215.1 Minisyncoccota bacterium | reverse complement strand
CGCGGCCGTCGCGGCCCGATAGAGGGACCCGGAATCGACGTGCCGGTAGCCAAGCCGCTCGGCGACCCATTGCGCGGTCGACGACTTCCCGGAAGCCGCCGGCCCGTCGATGGCGATGACGACGCGTCGCGGGCCGTCACCAGCGCGCCGGGACCCCGGCGCGTTACCCATGGGCGCGAGACTCCCCCGGGAGCGGCCCCGACCTTTCGTGACCGCGCACACGCTCGAGCTCCTGCCAGAAGGTCGGGTACGACACCGCCACGCAGCTCGGGTCGTCGATCGAGATCCGGTTGCCCGGCAGTGCGCCCAGGACGCCGAAGGCCATCGCGAGCCGGTGGTCTCCGTGCGTCGCGATCGCACAAGACGTACCACAAGATGACAGTCGCCGCGCTCGCGAAGCTTGCGCCGACCATAGACTGGAAGCGGTACCTCAAAGCGCAGGGCGTGGACGTGAAGCAGCTCATCGTCATGCAGCCGGATTTCCTCAAGGCATGCGCAAAGCTCCTCGCCGCGACCCCGATCGAGGACCTGAAGACCTACCTCGAGTGGCATCTCGTGAACGATTTCTCGGGCCTCCTCTCCAACGCGTTCGTGAGGCAGTCCTTCTCCTTCTACGGCACCGTCCTCACGGGCACGAAGAAAATGAAGCCCCTATGGCGCCGCGTGCTCGGGGTCGTGAACGGGCAGGTGGGCGAATTGCTCGGCCAGATATACGTGAAGAAGCACTTCCCGCCTGACGCGAAGCGGAAGATGGACGAGCTCGTGGACGATCTCTTCACCGCCTACGAAGCCAGGATCAAATCGCTCACCTGGATGACCGCCCCCACGAAGAAGAAGGCGCTTCAGAAACTGAGGGCGCTCAACCGGAAGATCGGGTACCCCGACAAATGGAAATCTTTCAAGGGGCTTGTGATCGAGCCCGACGACTACGTCGGCAACGTCATCCGTGCGAGCGAGCACCACCATCGCCAGGAGGTGCGCAAGCTCAACAAGCCCATCGACCACCGCGAGTGGATCACCTACCCCCAGACGGTGAACGCCTTCTTCTGGCCGAACACCAACGACATCATCTTCCCGGCCGGCATCCTGCAGCCGCCCTTCTTCGACTTCGACGCGGACGACGCTTTCAACTACGGCTGCATCGGCATGGTCATCGGCCACGAGATCACTCACGGCTTCGATGACGAGGGCTCCAAGTTCGATGCCAAGGGCAACCTGAAGAGCTGGTGGACGAAAGAGGACCGGAAGCGCTTCGAAAAGAAGGCGGCAGTCGTCCGCAGGCAGTTCGACCGGTATCGCGTCGAAGACGGCGTAAAGGTGAACGGGCAGCTGACCCTTGGAGAGAACATCGCGGACCTCGGCGGCCTCTCGATCGCCTTCGACGCGTACCAGCTCCAGCTCGCGCGTACCGGACGGCAGACGCTCGGCGGCTTCACCCCCGAGCAGCGCTTCTTCCTCGGGTTCGCCGTCTTCGAGCGCGAGAACATCCGTCCCGAGTTCAACAAGATGCTCGCCCTCACCGATACGCATTCCCCGGCAATATTCCGTATCAACGGCCCGGTCTCGAACTTCGACCCGTTCTATGAGGCCTACAACGTCACGCGGGGCGACAAGCTCTATCGCGCGCCGAAAGAGCGGGAGATGGTGTGGTAGCTAGTACAGCCTCCTCAGTGCTTCGGGTATCTTGACCAGCACACAACTGAGCGCGTAAAGCACCGCGAGCTCGGCGAGTATCGCGAGGATAAATGGAATGAGGGCGATATCTGTACGGCACGAGGGGTTAGTAATGCCTCCTTTTATTTCCTCATCAAGTATTGGAACGCACCTTCCGACGCTAGGCCAGCCCAAATCAACGTCAATGCCACCAACATTAGGGATGGAGAAGTAAATCAGGACAAAGGGGGCGAGGAGCACGTATGCTGGGACAATCGCTGCTATCGTACCGTCCCGTAGTACTCGTTCAGTAGGATTGCTCTCGGTTAGGGAGCCGTATCTGACGTACGGCATGAGGGGGATCCAGTAGATACTGGCCACCATATAGATTACGAGGAAAAAGAAAGCGAGAAATTTCGCCCTCTTCGGCCTCAGGAAGGAAGGTACTGTCATTGCGTTATGCTAGCACCTCAACGCCAATCGATCGGCTCCATCCCGTTCACCTCGAGATACGCGTTCGCCTGACTGAACGGCTTGCTCCCGAAGAACCCATTATTCGCCGAGAACGGCGAGGGATGCGTCGACTCGATGATGCAGTGCTTCGTCCAATCGATGAGCGCTTTCTTGCTGCGGGCATAGTTGCCCCAGAGTATGAACACAAGATGCTCGCGCTCCTCCGAGAGCGTCCTGATGACCGCGTCCGTGAAGGTCTCCCACCCCTTTCCCTGGTGCGAACCAGCCGAGCCGCCGCGAACCGTTAAAGTCGCGTTCAGGAGCAGCACGCCCTGCGTTGCCCACCGGGTGAGATCCCCGCTCGGATTCGGGGCGCATCCCATATCGCTCTCGACCTCCTTGAAGATGTTCTGGAGGGAAGGGGGATTGCGCACCCCTTCGTTCACCGCGAAGGAGAGCCCAATCGCCTGCCCAGGATTGAAGTACGGATCCTGCCCGAGGATGACCACCTTCACCGCATCGAAGGGAGTCAGCTCGAACGCCTTGAAGAGGTTCTTCGGATGCGGATAGATGGTCGTCGTCTGATACTCCTCCTTCACGAAGGAGGCGAGCTCGGCAAAGTATTCCTTCCCGAATTCCTCCTCGAGCTTCCGCTTCCATGATGGCTCGATCGCCACTTCCATACTCACCGCTTCGCTGCCTTGTGGATGGCCTGCAGCTTCTTTCCCGCCGCCTCGCGGTACGGGCAGTATTCGCAATTCGTGCCCGAGGGCGGGAGCGCATCGGCGTCCAGCGTCTGCTTGATCTTCGGCAGCACCTCGTCGATCCACTCAGTATCGCCGGTGCAGGGCACCAGCGTGATCTCGAACTCCAGCTGCCCATCGAATGCCTCCTTGTCCGAGCTCGCGTTGGCGTAGACGAAATAGCCGGTCGGGGATACGGTGAAGCCGTTATTGCGCAGGAGCCACTGGTACACGCCCATCTGTCGTTTGTAGGAGTCCTCCCAGGCGGAATCGGACAACGACGCGATGGTGCCCTGCTTGGCGGTCGCCTTGTAGTCCACGACGATGAGCTCTCCTGCGGGATTCACCCAGAGGTCGTCGATGGCGCCCGAGATGGTGAAGCCCGTCGGCTCATGGAAGTACTCGATGCCCTCGAAGTTCTCCCGCCAGGTGTCGATGCTCTGGTGCTTAAACGGCACCGCATCCACCCCGTACTGGTCGCAGATGGGGTGCTTAGTGCCGTTTGCGCGGTGCACATCGAATTCCTTTTTCAGGAGCGCGTCCACCGCGATGTTGAGCGTGAACGCGGGGCCGCGCGGCCTTCCGGTCCCGAGCTTGTTGTCCAGATAGAAGCAGCGCGGGCACTCGTTGTAGAGCTCGATCTTCGAGCGAGATAGCCGCCACTTATGCCCGCCGTAGTTCCAGTCGGCACTGCGGTTTGGGTTGTAGCTCTTCCTGAACTCTGCCATGCCTAATGAGTATCGCAGAGGGTCCGGGTCTCCGCCAGGATGGTGCCGATCCGCTCCGGGGTGATGCCGAGCTCCCGGAGCGCGTCCCGGCGCTCCACCACCTGCTCGCAGGCGACGATGCCTTGGTCGATTAAGAGCCGCTTCTCGGCCTTC
>DASPKG010000014.1:0-5018 GCA_035628215.1 Minisyncoccota bacterium | reverse complement strand
GGTGCACGAGGGCGAGACCACCACCGACTGGACGGAGCAGGAGCGCGAGCGCGGCATCACTATCACCGCCGCCGCCATCACCTGCTTCTGGACCAAAACCGAAGAGAAAGATAAAAAGGACCCAGCAAAGAAGTATCGGTTCAACGTGATCGACACCCCGGGGCACATCGACTTCACCGCCGAGGTGAAGCGCTCGATGCGCGTCCTTGACGGCGCGATCGTCGTCTTCGACGGCGTCGCGGGCGTCGAGCCCCAGTCGGAGACGAACTGGCGCTACGCGGACGAGGCCGGGGTGCCGCGCGTCTGTTTCATCAACAAGCTCGACCGCACGGGCGCCTCATTCGAGGATTCTTACAAGTCCATTCTGGATCGCCTCTCGAAGAAGGCGGTGCGCGCGCAGATCCCGATGGGCGCCGAGAGTGACTTCGAGGGCGTCATCGATCTCCTGGCCATGAAGTCCTATACCTTCACGGGGAATATGGGCGAGGACGTCGTGGAGGGCGAGGTCCCGGAGCAGTATATGGAGGAGGCGAAGAAGTACCGCGCCGAGCTCATCGAGCGCATCGTCGAGCACGATGATGCCTTGATGGCCGCGTATTTCGAGGGCACCGAGCCATCCTTGGAGGACCTGAAGAAGACGCTCCGCAAGGCGGTGATCGCCAACGAGATCTTCCCGGTCTACACGGGCTCAGCCTTGAAGAACAAGGGCGTGCAGCTCGTGCTCGACGCCGTGGTCGACTACCTCCCGTCGCCGCTCGATCTCCCGCCGGTGAAGGGCACGAACCCCAAGACGGGCGAGGAGGTGGAGCGCAGGCCCGACGACAGCGAACCGTTCACGGCGCTTGCCTTCAAGCTCCAGACTGACCCGTTCGTGGGCGCGCTGACCTTCTTCCGCGTCTATGCGGGCACGGTCTCCGCCGGTTCCTATATCTACAACGCCAACACGGGCACCAAGGAGCGCGTCGGCCGCATCGTGCGCCTGCAGGCCGATAAGCGCGAGGAAGTCGAGCAGGTGTTCACCGGAGAAATCGCCGCATTCGTCGGCATGAAGGACACGAAGACCTCGCACACGCTCTGCGACGAAGCGAACCCGATCGTCCTCGAGCAGATCGTCTTCCCGGAGCCCGTGGTGTCGCTTCGCATCGAGCCGAAGACCAAGGCAGACCAGGAGAAGATGGGCATGGCCTTGAAGAAGCTCTCCGACGAGGACCCGACCTTCAAGATCTCATCAGATGAGGAGACCGCCGAGACCATCATCTCCGGCATGGGCGAGCTCCACCTCGAGATCCTCGTGGATCGCATGCAGCGCGAGTTCAACGTGGGCGCGAACGTGGGCAAGCCGCAGGTGGCGTACCGCGAGACCGTTATGGGCACCGCAGACGTCGAGAACAAGTACATCAAGCAGACCGGCGGCAAGGGTCAGTACGGGCACGTGAAGATCAAGCTGAAGCACCTCGAGCCCATCGATCCGGACGCCAAGATCCCGAAGAACGTCACCCGCGAGGACCACTTCGAGTTCATCAACAACATCAAGGGCGGCGTCATCCCGCAGGAATACATCCCCGCGGTGGAGAAGGGCATCCGCGAGGCATTGAATCGAGGCATTCTCGCGGGCTATCCGATCGTGGACGTCTCGGTCGACCTCTACGACGGCTCGTACCACGACGTGGACTCCTCGGAGATCGCCTTCAAGATCGCGGCCTCCCAGGCCTTCCAGGAGGCGGCGCAGAAAGCCAAGCCCGTCATCCTCGAGCCGATCATGAAGGTCGAGGTGGTGGTGCCCGAGCAATTCATGGGCGACATCACGGGCAACCTCTCCGGGAAGCGCGGCGCGATCGAGGGCATGGAGGACCGCGGCATGAACAAGGCGATCAATGCCAAGGTGCCGCTCTCTGAGATGTTCGGCTACACCACGACGCTTCGATCCATGACGGAAGGACGCGGGTCCATGACCATGGAGTTCGACCACTACGAGGTCGTGCCGGCTAACGTCGCCCAGGAGATCATCGCGGCGCGGAAATAGAGGGGTTATCCACGGGCCTGCCGAAAGCCGCTTCATGAAGCGGCTTTCGTGCTATGGTGCGGATATATGGATACTCCTACGTCGTTTCCGGGCCCGGTCACTCTCCTGAAGGCCGGTCTAAGCCACTATAAGCAGCGCGGGAGGGCTGTGCTCACCATCGCGATCGCGCAGTTCGTGATCGGGATGGCCCTCGGCTTCGCGATCGTAATGCTCAGCGCACTCGGCACGGTCGGGATGCTCATCGGCGTGCCGCTCGCGCTCCTCTTTGTCTGGGCCGTGCTCTGGCTCGGGCTTGCCATGCTCATGGTGTTCGTGGCCGAGCCGGGGAGTCTCTCGGCGCGCGCTGCGCTCGGGCGCGCTGCACCGCAGGTCTTCCGGTTCCTCTGGGTGAATGTGCTTACCGTGCTCGTATACAGCGGCATCCTCGCCCTTGTCGCGGGCATCCCGGCACTCGTCTTGTACTTCGTCGCGGGCCCTGTCCCCGCGCTCGTTGCTGGCCTCGTCCTCTTCTTCGTCGCGGCAATCGTCACGTCGCCCTGGTTTTCCTTCGTGGGCTGGGCGTTCGCGGATCAGGGAGCACGCGGCATGCAGGCCCTGCTTACAAGCCGCGAAATGGTCCGCGGGCGCAACTGGAGCGTGCTGTGGCGGATGGTCGTCATCGGATTCCTCGTCGGCATCGCGACGGTCATCCTCGTCATCCCATTCGAGCTCATCGCGCTCGCGCTTCCCGGCGTCGTCGGGGATATCCTGAGCGAGATCGGGAGCGGGATCGCGCAGGTGCTCCTTGCGCCTATCTTCGTCGGCGCCCTCTATGCGCTCTACGCGCACCTGAAGCCCGTCGCGGGAGCGCCGACGCCGGTCGGAAACGGCAAGCGCTACACGCTGCTTGCGATCCTCGGCGTGCTCTTCGTCCCCGCCTTCTTCGGCTTCATCGCATACCTCATCATGACGCAGGCGCCGATGCTCGAGACGGCTGGGGAGTTCGAGTCCGAGCCGCTTTCCGCACCCGTCGAGTAGTGCTATCGTTGCGGCAGATCAGACAGGGAGGACGCCGCCATGGCGACCATCGTAGGGCTATTCGGGATGGGATGCATCGCCCTCCTTGACCTCGAGCGGCGCGACCACGTCGTTGTGTTGTTCTCGGCTCCGGACGTATTCCTCGACCTCAACTGGGGAGCCGGCGACCACACGTTCGATACCGAGCCTCCACCGCCTGCGCTCCCTGAGCGCGAGCTCATCGCGGGCGGCCAGCGGTACGCTGGTACGCTCGAAGTCATGGGTGCGCGTGCCTTCGAGGAGCCGCACTGGCAGCGCGAGCAGCAGCGGATCCCGAAGCCTTCGCGGCAGCAAGGGTCCCGCGGCGCGCCGAAGAATTTCCGGCACATCGTTCGGTTGCGGTAAGGGTGGGGCAGAACGGGCGGTCGCGTATGCGGCCGCCTCCTCGCGTTTCATGCGCCGTACAGCTAGCGCGCGGTATTACAGACACAGCCCAGTTCTATCAGGAGTGAATCCGTGCAGGATATCCAAGCCTTTGCCGCCAATGTGAATGCCGTCCGGTGCGGGCGGGTCACGACGAATCCGAAGCGTTTTTTGTTCAATCTCGATCCGCCAATCGTCTACGAAGTGCCGGACGATCCGGTGCAGGTCCGCGAGGGGGTCGAGTTCGCGCGGCAGGCAGGCATCGATATCCTCGCGTACGCGGCGCACCGCAGCGACTTCAACGAGCGCACGGTTTACTGGAACCGCGGTCATCCGCAGCGTCCGCGCAGCGCCATCGGCTGGATCACGCTCGAGGCGTGGCTGGCTGAGGCGGAGGCTGCCGTTTCCGTCCCGCTCGCCGCGGAATAAGTTGCACGCTGCACGAACGTCGAACGTGCACGCCCCGCCGAGCAATCGGCGGGGCTTTCACATGCTATCGTTGCGCCATGGCTCGCCCTTCATCGCGTGGCTTCACGCTCATCGAGCTCCTGGTAGTGATCGCGATCATCGCGCTTCTCGCGACCATCGTTCTCGCATCGCTCAATACTGCCCGCATGCGCGCAAGCACCGAAGCGGTCAAATCCCAGATCGTAAAGATGCATGCGCCCGCGGAGCTCATCCATCAGACGACGGGGAGCTATCTCACGGTGTGCGATGCAAACACGAATACGGGCCGGATGTTCCGCGCCGCGTTTGAGCACGGCTCGAGAGCAGACGACCAGACCCGCTGCCTTGCCCAGCACGGCACGAGCTACCGGTACTACACTTCCTCGGGCGGCACCTTTACCCAGACGAACGGGACCGCAGGCAGTTCGGCGCAGCGGTGGGCTGCCGTGGTACAGCTGCGGACCGGTTGGTGGTTCTGCTTCGATTCGGAGGGCCGATTCCTTGAGCAGACTTCGCCCGGCGTGTACGCGAGCGGGCCCGTCGTCGGCGCGAGCTGCACCTTCTAGGCCCGTCATTCCTTGACGCTTCACGAGCGCCCGTGTACCTTTACCCCTAACGCGAGTACGGCGCTCTTTTTAGTATTCCTTCTCCATAGGAGGGGTGGCTAGAAGGCGCTACGCGGGGATACGCCTACCGCCTTGGTCGCCTGTCTTACGAAGCCAGGCAGGCGCGGCGCGAATTATTCGTAGCTACCAAGTAATTTCAGTACCTATGGCAGATGCATTCGATCGCAGCAAGCCGCACATGAACGTAGGTACCATCGGTCACGTCGACCATGGTAAGACCACGCTCACGGCTTCGATCCTCAACGTGCTTAATCTCAACTCCGACAAGGGCTACAAGGCCCGCGTCGAGAAGGTCGAGAACATCGACAACGCGCCTGAAGAGAAGGCTCGTGGTATTACCATCGCGCTCCATCACTCGGAGTACGAGTCGCCGAACCGCCACTACGCGCACATCGACGCGCCGGGCCACGCCGACTACATCAAGGACATGATCACGGGTGCCGCCCAGATGGACGACGCCGTCCTCGTGGTCGCCGCAACCGACGGCGCCATGCCGCAGACCC
>DASPKG010000013.1:0-4954 GCA_035628215.1 Minisyncoccota bacterium | reverse complement strand
TCGCCGATCGAATCGCGGCGCGCCGCGAACTGCCGGTTGATGTTCGATATATCGAAGACCTCAGGATCGGCGATGCGGATCTCGCCGACGCCGAGCCGCAACAGGCTCTGGGCGATGGCGCCACCCATACCGCCGCATCCGGCGATGCCGACCACCTTGCCAAAGAGCGCGTACTGCTCGGCTTCGGTCAGCCAGCCGATGTTACGGTCGACGCGCTCCGCGTAGTAGGCGGGATCCTCGTCGTTCGGGAGGAGACGGTAGATCTTCGTCAGGTCGGGATGCTCAGGAAGCTCGGTACCGGTGATGACCTCGGGGGAGACGGTCATGGGGACGTTCCTTTCGATGATGCTGGAATGTACAGGGTACTAGCTGCATAGTAGAGGCCGAAGATGAAATTTTCCTAGAGAAAAGATGATGAAAAGCTGGGCTAGGTGCCCATGCGGTAGCCGCGGCCGGAGATGGTTTGGATGAGGCGGTTGCGGCCGCGGTCGCCAACCTTCTTCCGGAGCGACATGATGTGGGATTCGATCGTATTGGAGAAAATGTCCACGTTCATATCCCAGACGTGCTCGAGGATCATGCCGCGCGAGAGCACGATGCCGGCATTACGCATCAGGTACTGCAGGAGCATGAATTCCTTACGGGTAAGGTGGAGCTCCTTCGTACCCTTATGTACGGTGCCGGTCTTGGAGTCGAGGATAATGTCCTCGATCTGGAGCACGTCACCCTCGAGCTCGGGCGGACGGCGCAGCAGAGCCCGGACCCGGGCCATGAGCTCCTCGAGCGCAAAGGGCTTCGTGAGGTAGTCGTCGGCGCCTGCATCAAGCAGATCGACCTTATCGTCGGTGCTGGTGCGCACCGAGACAATCAGGATGGGGACCTGCTTGCCAGCAGTGCGGATGTCGCGGCAGACCTGCGCGCCTTCCTTCTTCGGGAGGAGGTTATCGAGCACGATGAGATCGTAATCATTGATGCGTGCGAGGTAGGAGCCCTGCTCGCCGTCGCGCGCGACATCGACGGCAAAAAAGTCCGCCTCGAAGGATTCCTTCAAGAAGTTCGCGATCTTCTCCTCATCCTCGACAACTAAGATTCTCATGGTCCATCGCTACGGTCCCCCGCATTGTAGCAGGGCGGGGGGAATCGGAAGTCTTGCACATGTGTAAAACTGTGTCGAAATGTTTATCTTTTGGCTATCAAAACTCCAGCAAGATTTCACATTAGGTGCCGGGCTCGCTATCATGCATGAGCATGCAGGCACTCATACTCGCATCCGGCCGCGGCACGCGGATGGGTACGCTCACCGACGTCCTCCCAAAACCCATGCTCACCGTGGCGGGGAAGACCCTCATCGACCATAAGCTCGAAGCGCTTCCGGATGCGGTCGATGAGGTCATTCTCGTGATCGGGTACCTCGGCCACACGATCCGGGAGCGATACAGCGATTCCTCGCACGGACGGCGTATCAGGTACGTTGAACAACAGGACCTCGCGGGTACTGGAGCCGCGGCATGGCTCGCTCGGCCGCTCATCGAGGGTCGCTTCCTCGTCCTCATGGGAGACGATCTCTATGGCCGGGAGGACATCGAGCGCTGCATCGCGCTTCCTGACTGGTCGGTGCTCGTTGAACGGACGCAGACCATGGCTGCCGGCGGGAGCATGGTGCTCGACGGCGCCGGCCGCGTCCTCGGCATCGAGGAAGGGGATCATTCGGGACGCCCGGGCATCATGAACACGAACATGTTCGTGCTCGACGAACGCGTGTTCGAGCAATCGCTCGTCCCGAAGGCGCCGGGGAGCGCCGAGTTCGGCCTGCCGCAGACGGTGGTTGAGGCATCTCGCAATCTCAACGTCCCGCTTACCGCGGTCAACGCTACGGCATGGATCCAGATCACGGCGCCTGAGGATCTCCTCATCGCCGAACGACGCCTCGCCGAGATTGAAGGGAAGGGCAAGGCAGTGTAATGTCCTAATACGCTGGTGTAGCTCAGGTAGTTAGAGCATGGGACTCATAAACCCAAGGTCGGAGGTGCAAGTCCTCCCACCAGCACAATTGGCTTCAGGGAAATTTGATGTGGTTGAGCTAGGCTGCTGCCATGACGATGGTACGCACACTCAACCATGAATTCTTCAAAACATGGACGCCTGAAATGGCGTATGTATTGGGGTACTTTGCTGCGGATGGATCGCTAAACACGGGTCATGGCGGGAGTTACATCGAATTTAAGAGTGTTGATAGAAAAATGATCGAGAACGTTCGTGAAGCGATAGGCTCTTCTCATCGCATATCTCAATACGAGCGGGGTGGCAATTGTAAAACATGCTATCGGCTTCAGATATCGAGCAGGGTCTGGGCAAGGGACTTGCAAGGGTTTGGATTTACTCCCAAGAAGAGCAAGACAATGAGATTTCCGCTTGTGCCTGCCGAGTATATCGGTCACTTCGTACGTGGATACTTTGACGGTGACGGTTGCGTTTACTCTCAGATGCTCAAATACGCTGATCGTGACCACAAGCGCTGGATTCTGCTAACGCTTTTTACAAGCGGATCCAAAGTCTTTCTTGAACAGCTATGGAGCATTTTAAAGGATCACGGGATACGTGGTGGCTCACTGGTCCCTAAGAAACGTGGCTTTGAGCTTAAATTCAGTCATCGAGACAGTCTTGCACTCTACCAATTGATGTATCATACTGCGCCTATATCCGACCTGTATCTGCTCCGGAAGCGCGCCAAGCTCGAGCAGGCAATACAGGTCTTGGATTTACTGCGGGCGTAGCTCAACTGGTTAGAGCGCTGCCCTGTCACGGCAGAGGTTGCGGGTTCAAGTCCCGTCGCTCGCGCAAAGTTCAGATGTGCAGAAAGACCGCTCGTAGGGGCGGTCTTTCTGTTTACACAGTTACCGGAACTGCTTCCTCCCAAATCGCATCGAAGTAGTGCTTGAAGAGCGTGACCATATCCTTATCCCTAATCTCGATGATTCTAGGGTGGATAGGATCCATAACCTGGAGGATGACGGTGTCGGGGAGGAGTCGTTAAGACAAGCAAGGGCTTTGGCCGAGGAGCGGGGCATTACCTGCGAGCCTTCTGGCATCGCGGGACTCGCGCTCCTTCTCCAGAAGCAGGATGAGATTCCGCGAGATAAGAAAATCCTCATAGTAAACACCGGGAAGCTTGTTCTCTAGCGGTCCCTTCGCGGGTTGAGATAGCAGTTTTAACAGGGTCGACGGACCGCGCAAACCATAAAAGCTCCGTCCAGGCGGTGGCTACTGAACCTTTATACCGGAAGGTATACTTCCCGTGTGGTCTATAACCCGAATAAATTCCCGACTCGACCTGAACGCCAGGACATCCCGCCGCTTTCGTTTGCGGAGCTATCACCCGATACGTGGAATGCGCTCGCTGAATTGCCGAGGGCAGGCTGGGTGAAGAGGGGCGTAGAGAACCCCGAGTCTGTTCAGGAGCATATTATTGCCTTGAGACGCGTTGCTTCAACCCTTGCTGATATTCCTGAGGCGGATATGCGTGATTTGCTCGATATGTTGGAGGTCCACGACTGGCCAGAAGCCATTCATGGGGATGAGATCATCGCTGGCGCTGTTCCCGAAGAGCGGCAGAAGCTCGAGGAAGCTAAATTTGAAAAGGAACAGCAGGCGCTTGTGTCCATATGCGAGGGACTGGGTCCTGCGGGTCAGAGGATTGTTGAGTTATGGTTGCGATTCGAAAAGGGCGAGGACGAAATAGCGTCTCTTGCACGTCAGCTGGATAAATTCCAGGCGGTGGCGAAGGCGTTGGAATATGAAAAGGCATCGGGTAAGCTTATCTTCCTTGATTTTTATACCTATGCCCAAAATCACGTAACGCATCCTCAGTTAGTGGACCGAATGGAGAAGCTGAAAGAGGAGTGGGGTATGCATAACGAGAATAATGACTAAGGTATGGCCGTAATCTCAATTGTCGGGACGTCAGGAGTCGGAAAGTCCTTCTTGGTGACCCAGCTCGCCTCGCTCGATTGCATGCCCGCCTTTCTTGAGGGCGAGGAAGGGGTTATTCCCCAAGAGGTATTCACGAACATCTTCGCGGGCGATCCCGTCGGAAGATATGCGTACTTCATCGAACGATACAATCACAACCTGTCCCGCGCGCGCCGTATTTCAGATTTGGGTCTCGATGCATACGTAGACGGCGCTACGTTATCGCCCCATGCAATCCTTCTGTATGAAGAGCCGCAGTATCACGAGCCTATACGGGATATAACGAAGTCGATGGCGGGAAACGAATCCGACGTTATCGTGCTCCTGACTGCAAGCGAGGAGAAGATAGCACAGGGTCTGGAAGTGCGGGGCCGGAGCTCAGAAGCTACCGCGGAGGCCCTCAGAAGGGCTATTGCCATACAGGGGTACTTTGAGGCAGAGGCAGCAAAGCTGGACAATGCGATTACGGTTGACCGTACGGGCTTGGATTTTAAGGACGAGAAGCAGCTTCGCGATATCGCTGCGGGCATAAAGGATTTCCTGAAGAGATAATCGACGAGTGCGGCACTCCAGAAACCGCCCAGTTGGGCGGTTTTGCGATTCCGTCCAAAGAATATCGAACCAGCTATACTGGAGCAGTGGAAGATCTGATCAGGCCAATCGCAGAGGCAGCCATCAAGGAACGGACCTTCCCGGGGTGCGTCGTTGGAATCATAAAGAGAAATGGGGAGCGGATGGTTCTCCCGTTCGGCCGATTCACGTACGAGGACAGTGCGCCTGCAGTTAGGGAGAACACACTCTACGACCTCGCCTCTATTACCAAATCCATTCCAACGGGGAGCCTTGCTCTGCAGCTGATCGATCAAGGGAAGCTACGCATTACCGACAAGCTCATCGATCACATTCCCGAGTTCAATAATTCTGATCGCGACACTGTCCTGGTTAAGCACCTGCTCACCTATACGCTCGACGGGTATGGATTCGC
>DASPKG010000012.1:0-3094 GCA_035628215.1 Minisyncoccota bacterium | reverse complement strand
GCTCGGAGCAACTGGGAGCGCCGCAACCGGCGCCTGCCAGCGGATGAGCTCGGGCGCGAGCTCGGCGGAGAGCGAGAACGAGACGCGGCCGGACTGCGTCACCTGGATGTCCGAAAAGATGGCCCGCTTAATGCGCTTCTCGGACGCGAAGGCCGCCGATTGCGCCGCGAGCGTGTTGAAGGTCCGCGCTTCCCCGTTCATCGTCAGCTCGATCCTACCGCCCTCGGCCTCGACGAGCTCGAGGGAATCGTAGGAAACCGTCTTCAGGGTGAGCGCCTCGAGCACGTCGAAGTACTGCGAGAGCGCGACGTGGCCGTCGAGGATGGTCCGGCTCGCGACGAGCCGGTCGCGCAGCCGGATGAACTCATCAATGGTTGCGCGGTTGGTCGTCGCCTCGACCGCCGCGAGCTCCTTAGCCTTGTTGTCCCGGATGGACTCGAGCACGTACTGGTAGACGAAGGTCGCGCCGGCGCCGGCGATCGCGAGCGCCATGACAACGAGCGATACCGTGAAGAAGAGATTCCCCGAACGCTTCGCGCGCCGCGTCGTCTGGACGGGCTGCTTGGGGACGAATGACGTGGGTACGGTTGGAGGAAGGGCCACGATGTCAGTATACGGTGCGTAAAATCAATACGCGCCGCTTATACACAAGCGTATTATTCGAGCTCCTCGAGCTTGCGCAGCGCGAGCCCCACCGCGACCGCGAACTCCGGGCCGATCTCCTTCAGGACCGGCTGCATGAAGGCAGGCGCCTCCGCCTTGCTGAAGGGGTCGGCGAGCTGGACCGGCGCCGAGAAGAAGGTCTGTGCGTATTGGCCGAGCTCCTTCGTGACGCCGCCGCCGCCGGTGAGGATGAGCGCGGAGATCGCCTTCCCTGCCGCCGTCTCGTACTGCGTCATCGCGCGCTTGGCCTCCTCGAAGATGCGCGAGAAGACGAGCTCGATCGTCTTGCGGTCGTACGCATCGGTCCCTCCTTGAAAGCCGTGCTCCTTCTTGAGGATCTCCGCCTTGGCGATCGGCATGCCGTGGGCGGTCGCGATGGTGCGGGTCACGTCCTGGCCGCCCTTCGGGATGTTGTGCGAGAGCGCGACGACGCCGTGCTCGACGACGTATACCTTGGTCGCCGACGCCCCGATGTCGAGGACGAGCACCGGCTTCACCGGCTCGTCTACAACGGAGCGGATGGTGCTGAAGATCTCGATCTCGTAGAAGGTCGCGGAGAGCTGCGCCTCGTTCACGACCTGCTCGAGCAACTTCAGCTCGTCGTTATGCACCGCGACAAGCAGCACGTCCACCTTCTGCGGCGCCTGCTGCCCCTCGGGGATGGGCTGCGGGAGGATGAACCAGTCGAGCTGCACCTCGGAGACAGGCACGGGGATGTACTTGCGCGCCTCGAGCTCGATCACCGTCTTCTGCTCGTCCGCGCTCTCGCGGTACGGCAACGAAACGAGGGTAAGCAAAGAGCGCGAGAACGGGATGGAGACGCCCGCATCGGTGGAGGTCACGTTCGCCTCCCGCAGCAGGTCCTTGAGCGACTCCGCGATCTTCGCGGCCGGCAGGTTCGTCGCGGTGCCCACCTCCCCGCCGGAGTACGGGCCGAGCGCGAGCTCGCCGTACGTCTCGAGGATGGCGGTGCCGCCGTCGCGCCGGAGCTGCACGACCTTCAGCGACGATGAGCCGACGTCGATGCCGATGACACTCTTGCTCTTCTTCGTGCTCGCGAACAGCTTCGAGAAAAAGCTCATGCGGCGATTGTATCATGCGATGATGTCCGTCCTTACGCGCCTCCTCGACCTCCTCTTCCCGCCGCGGGAGAGCGCGACGCTTGTCGCGGGCGCGACGATCAACGACCTGCACCGGCGCTACGCTCCCGGCACGTACGTCGTCGACGGTGCCCGAATCATGTACCTCCTCCCGTACCGCGACCCGCTGGTGCGCGCCTGCGTCGTCGAGGCGAAGTTCCATGGGAACACGAGGGCGCAGGGACTACTCGGCCGGATGCTCGAGGACTATGCGGGAACGACCGATGCCGTGCTCGTCCCCATCCCGCTCAGCGCACGCCGGCTGCGTGCACGCGGGTATAACCAGGTGGAGGAGATCGCGAAGGCCAGGTGTGCGGGTCGCGTGGACACGACGGTGCTCCAGAGAACCCGCGATACGCGGGCGCAGACCGCTGCGCAGGAGCGTGAGGAACGATTGCGCAACCTGACCGGCGCGTTCAGCGCGACCGTGGATCCCGCGAAGCGGTACCTCGTCGTGGACGATGTCGCGACCACCGGCGCGACGCTCTCTGATGCGCATCGAGCGCTCCGGGAAGCGGGTGCGAAGTACATTGAGTTGCTTGCGATCGCGCACTGATGCAGAATGCGGAGACGCAGGGATTCGAACCCTGGAGGGGCTATTAACCCCTACCTCGTTAGCAGTGAGGCGCTTTCGACCACTCAGCCACGTCTCCCGTAGGGCGAGCATAGCAAATGGGAGGTGCGTTTCAAAATAATCCGTCCATGTCCGTACTCAAGAGAATTGCGTGCATCGTCATCGTCATCTTCGCGCTCATCGGCGTCGCGTTCACGCTCGTCTTCATCGCGATGCAGTTCGGGCTCCTGAACGTCCGCGGCTCCATCATGGAGCGCAACCAGTTCTTCGTGAGCGCGGAGGCGTCGGTGCCCGAGGATCGGTCCTGCCCCGATGCGGCAGAGACCTGCGCCTGGAACCAGACGCGGGAGTGGGCGGCGGTCGAGGGCGGCCTGCGAAAGGACGCGCACGTCATCGAACGGGTAGCGCGCGAGACCGGCGTCCCTGCGCGCCTCATCGCGGCCGCGGTCATTCCCGAGCAGCTGCGCTTCTTCACGTCCGAGCGCGAGGTGTTCAAGCGATACTTCGAGCCCCTGAAGATCCTCGGCTCGCTCTCGCAGTTCTCGCTCGGCGTCTCGGGCATCAAGCAGGAGACGGCGGAGGCGGTGGAGCGGCATGCCAGGGACGCGACCTCGCCCTTCTATCCCGGACCGACCTACGCGGCGTACCTCGCCTACCCCGCGGGCGTCGACGAATCCGCAGCGCTCTACTCCCGCCTCACCGACCCGAAGGATCACTA
>DASPKG010000011.1:0-7096 GCA_035628215.1 Minisyncoccota bacterium | reverse complement strand
TTCGTCTTGTCCATGCCGCGCATGGCCAGCCCGTCGTAGGTGCGCTCCCGGAGCATCTCCTCATGCGTTTTCCCGGGCTCGACCTCGACCGCGGGGAAGTTCCAGCTCCCGAGCTCGAAATGGATGGAGCAGCGGTCCGCGATCTCGCCTGACGCATCGACCGCCTCCGGGACGTCCGCGAACCATTCGCGCATCTGGCTCTCGGATACGAAGGAGAAATCCTCATCCTCGTTTCGCCCGCGCTCGCCATGCGCGATGCGGCGCATGACCTCGGTGGCCTCGCGGTCCGAAGGCTTGAGGTAGTACACATCGTGCTGGGCGACCAGCGGCACGCCGGACTCCTTGGCGAGCTTCCTGATCTCCTCCATGCGCTTCGCGTGCCCCTCCACCTTCGGGTGGTGTGTGATCTCGAGGTATACGTTCTCCTTCCCGAAGATGGAGACGTACTCCTCGATGGCGGCTGCCGCGCCCTTCTTGTCCCCCTGCTTCAGGTGCTGCGCGACCTCGCCCGCGAAAGACGGTATGAGGGCGATGAGGCCCGCATGGTGCGAGCGCAGCAGCTCCTTATCCATGTGCGGGCGTTCGTGGTATCCCTCGGTGAAGGATGCGGTGATGAGGGTGAGCAGGTTCTGGTATCCCTCGTTGTTCATCGCGAGAAGGACGAGCCGCGTGCGCCCGCCGCGCTCGGCCGGCACCTCGTGCACCTGGCGCCTCGAGCCCTGCGCGAGGTACGCGTCCACGCCGAGGATGGGTTTGATGCCGGCTTTCTCCGCGGCCTTGTAGAACTCGATGCCGGCGTGGAGGTTCCCGGCGTCGGTAAGCCCGAGCGCGTCCATGCCGGCGGCCTTCGCGGCCTTAACGAGCTCGGGGACTTTCGGGAGCGCCTGGAGGAAGGAGTAGTGGCTATGCGTATGCAGGTGGATGTAGCGGCCAGCCATTACTAACAGAATACCAAATATGGGCGTGGTAGCATTTTTGCATGAAGTTCATTCTTGGTGTCGACGAAGCAGGGCGCGGGCCGCTCGCCGGACCGGTCGTGGTCGGCGTCATCGCGGTGGCCGACGGGTACGACCTCCTCGCTGCCTTCCCCGGTTTGAACGATTCCAAGAAGCTCTCTGAGAAGAAGCGGGAGGCGCTCTTCCAGCTTCTGCAGAAGGAGATGCATGCAGGCAACGTGCGCGCCTCGGTGCAGCTCGTCGGGGCGACCTACATCGATCAGGGTGGCATCGCACCCGCCATCCGGCATGCGGTCGCCCGCGGCATCGAGAAGCTCCTCCCGAATCCCCATGAGGGGAAGGTCTTCCTTGATGGCTCCTTGAAGGCGCCTGCCGAATATGCGCAGGAGACGGTCGTCGGGGGAGATGGCATCGTTCCGGCCATCATGCTGGCGTCGATCGCGGCGAAGGTGACCCGCGACAAGCACATGGAGATGCTGGCGAAGGAATATCCCGCTTATGGCTTCGAGAAGCACAAGGGATACGGCACGAAGGCGCACATCGAGGCGATCCGTACGTTCGGGCCCTGCATCGAGCACCGGAGGAGCTTCCTTACCCGCATATAAAACCTAACGAGGGCCACGCGGTGTGCGTGACCCTCTCCGGTCTCATTGCCCGAGCAGATGCGGTCTGCAGTCGCTCAAAGGCGGAAGGCCGGGATTGGATGGTGCGGAAGCACTACCCGTAGTCGGTGGGTTCGGCAGCCGCCACCCTGGATTCCGTCGTACTCTCCTCGTTGCTATGGTCGGTACAGGTAAGATTCGCTTCGATAGGCATCGGGTGCTAATCCTTCTTCCCGATCGTCAACAACCCCGAACTGGGGCAGCGAACAGCTGCGTACCCTAGGTCCCTCTAAGGAGCAGCTATCTTCACATTCCCACATCTCAGCCGTTTGGCAAGAGAGGGGACTGCGTGGCGCTAGCCAGGCAAAGGGCCCTATGGTAAGGTACTCGCACTATGTCAGTACGGATGCGCCATACCCGTTCGCACACCCGCAACCGCCGGAGCCATCACGCTTTGGCGGCAGGCGCCGTGGTCACCGACAAGGAGAGCGGCGCGCACCGCCTCCCGCACCGCCTCGACGAATCGACCGGCATGTATCGGGGTAAGCTCATCGTCCCGGAGCGCAAGCAGGAGGTGAAGGTGGAGAAGAAGCGCCGCGAGAAGAACGAGGCGGAGCAGGGGGACCTCGGCGCCCGCGAGCCGGTGCACGAGGAGAAGCACACGGTCGCCGACGGCATCGAGAAGAAGCAGAGCCTCATCGGCCGCATGACCAAGGGCAAGGCCAAGAGTCGCTCGGGATTCGGCGGCGGCGCCTAACGAAACGCACCGGGCAACCGGTGTTTTGTTTTATGCACATCCCGCGCTACTAGGAACTTTCATCAACTCGGGTGTATTGTATCTACACGTTCTTTCCATATGGCCAACCGGCACCTAGCGCGATCCGTCGTCCTGCAAACGCTCTTTGAGTGGGATACGACGCATGCCGACCAAAGCGCAGCGTCCGAGATGCTCGCGCGCAACGTCGAGGAATTCGGCGGGGACGATACCGATCGGCCATTCATGGAAGCCCTGCTTGCAGGCGTACTCGCGAAGCAGGAGGAGCTCGACCTCATCATCACGAAGGCGGCGCCGGATTGGCCGCTGGACCGCATCGCGCCGGTGGACCGCAACATCCTGCGCATTGGGCTGTACGAGCTATTGTTCGCGGATCGCGCGCAGGTGCCGGCCAAGGTCGCGATCAACGAAGCGATCGAGCTCGCCAAAGTGTTCGGCGGGGATTCCTCGGGACGGTTCGTCAACGGCGTCTTGGGCGCCGTATACAAGGAGCTCGGGGAGCCGGGCAAGGACGAGACCGGGAAGAAGGACAAGGTGAAGCGCGAAGCGCTCCCCTTGGAGAAGCTCGGGGGCGCCATCATCTACGCGTACCACGATGGCCAGTACTACCTTGCGCTCGTGCACGACGTCTTCGGCCGCTGGACCCTCTCGAAGGGGCATATCGAGAACGATCCCTCGCCCGAGGAGGGCGTACGGCGCGTCGTGAAGGAGGAGCTCGGGCTCGAGAACGTGACGGTGGAAGAGCAGGTGGGCGAGAACGAGTACGTGGCGAGCCACCCCGAGAAGGGGAAGATCAGGAAGCACGTCTGGTTCTTCCTCGTCAAAAGCGAGTTCGAACCGGTGGAACTCAAGAAGACCGGCGGCTTGGATGATGCGAAGTGGTTCCGCCTCCCGGATATCCTCGACCTCAATTTCTATGACGACATGCTGCCCATCGTGACGGCGGCCGTGCAGAAGCTCCTTGACCGGTCCGGGAAGGGGGCGTAAAGTCCCTGGTCTATGACCGAGTTCAAGGACTACGCGGATAAGCTCGAACTCTCCTTCCAGAACCCCGATCTCTTCGTCGAGGCCTTGACCCATCGCTCGTACTTGAACGAGAACCGCGGCGCCGGCAACCACAACGAGCGGCTCGAGTTCCTCGGCGATGCGGTCCTCGAGCTCGCCGTGACCCAGTTCCTCTTCACGCGCTTCCCGAACAAGCCGGAAGGGGACCTCACCGCCTACCGCGCCGCCCTCGTGAACACCTACTCGCTCGCCGATACCGCGAAGGAGATCGGCCTGAACGACATGCTCCTCCTTTCCAAGGGCGAGAAGAAGGATACGGGCCGCGCGCGCGACATCATCCTCGCGAATGCGTTCGAGGCGCTGCTCGGCGCCATCTACCTCGACCAGGGATACGAGGCGGCGGAGCAGTTCGTGGCGAAGCACCTCTACCCGAAGATCGATCGGGTCATCGCGACCCGTGCATACCAGGACGCGAAGAGCCAGTTCCAAGAGTCCGCGCAGGAGAAGCGGAGCGTCACCCCGACGTACCAGACCCTCTCCGAGGAGGGCCCGGACCACGATAAGCAGTTCACGGTCGGCGTGTACCTCGCGGACGAGGAGATCGCGCGTGGAGAAGGGAAGAGCAAGCAGGAGGCGGAGCAGGCTGCAGCGCAGGCGGCTCTTGATAAGACGGGGTGGTAGTGGTATAGTATAGATCGGCAACCACAACCCATAGGTGACCCGTGCGCTTCCTCCGTTCCTTCGCCTCCCTGACCTTCGTCGGTGTCGCGGTCCCGAACTGGGTCTCGATCTACGGGGCCGAGCATTGGACTGGCGACCTGCAGCGCGTCGCTGCGATCGTCTTCGTGCTGACGACGGTCGGGGGCTTCATCGTCGCCGTCGGTCTCGCATTCTATGCGCTCTACCGGCAGCATCCCGGGCACTTTGGACGTGCGGCCTGGCTGATCCTCTGCTCTTGCCTTGGCGTCGGCATACGCGCGCTCATCGATCTCGTCTAGGCGCCCGTCGGGATTTAGTACTTCCCCTCCGCCCCCTCGCGTACCGCAGGGGGCGGCTTCGGTATACAAACAAGAGCGCCGCAAGCCCGGAGGCTCGCGGCGTCATGCCAGGGTACGTGAAAGGTCAGGATTCGAATTCCCAGCTGAACTTGCCCCGATCGTCGTCCTTGCCGATGAACTGGATGCCGTTCGGCAGGCCGATGGTGATCTTCCGGGTCATACGCAGCGTGAGGCAGGTGAGCTCCTCTACGCGCTGCCGATGCTCGGTGCGCTTAAGCTCGTTCCTGCGGAGGAACGGCTTGTACTCGATGAAGTCCGCCTCCCACCCCTTGGCCTTGATCTCTTCGATCGCGGCGTCGTCGTTCTTGCCCTTGGTCACCACCTTCAATCCGATCTCCTGCCGAAGGTAGGTGTGGCCCGTATTGAAGGTCAGGGTCTTGAGGCGGTCCGCGGGCGGGGGCAGCAGCTTCGGATGGCGCTCGGTGAAGCGTCGGAACCCCTCCCCGACTTCCTGCGCCTCCTTCTTGAGCGGATCGAGCTTCAGCTTCGCCTCGGCAAGGACCGGTGCTATCCGCTCCTCGGCCTCGCTGATGACGCGGCGATCAGCCGCGGTCTTGATCGCCGCCTCTTCCTCGATGGCACGGATATCCGCGTTGATCCGCGTCATCCGTGTCAGAAGCTCGTGCGCCTCGGCAAGCGTTCGCGCGCTCGGCCGCTGCAGGGCAGCGGCAGTGGTTCCGTCAGCCATGGCTGGTCTCTCCTCAAATTGCTCCACATGCAGCCTGCCGTAGTGCAGATTAAGGCTCCCTGAACACTGTCATGCGGTATACTTTCGATAAATGCTGAAGCGGCTCGAGATCGCCGGGTTCAAATCCTTTGCGCGGAAGACCGTGCTCGATTTCGCGTCCGCTACCACCGCGATCGTCGGCCCGAACGGCTCGGGCAAATCGAACGTCGCGGAGGCGTTCCGCTTCGCGCTCGGCGAGCAGTCCATGAAGAGCATGCGCGGGAAGCGCAGCGAGGACCTCATCTGGGCCGGGTCGCACACCAATCCACGGGCGAACCGCGCCGCGGTCGCGATCGTCTTCGATAACACGAAGCGCATCTTCCCGAAGCTCGACTTCGAGGAGGTCACGGTCGAGCGCGCGGTCTTCCGGGACGGCGCGAGCGAGTACTCCATCAACGGTTCGAAGGTCCGGCTCCGGGACGTGCAGGAGCTGCTCGCCGGCGCGAACATCGGGGATACGGGGCACCACATCATCAGCCAGGGGGAGGCGGACCGCATCCTCTTGGCGCATCCGCGCGAGCGCCGCTCCATGCTCGAGGACGCGCTCGGGCTCAAGGTCTTCGAGTTCAAGAAGGCGGACGCGGAACGCAAGCTCCAGAAGACCGAGGAGAACGTGCGGGAGGTGGAGTCTTTGCGGCGGGAGATCGCGCCGCACATCCGGTTCCTAGAGAAGCAGGTGGAGAAATTGGAGCGCGCGGAGGCCTTCGCCCGCGAGCTCGCCGAGCTCGCCCGCACCTATTTCGCGATCGAGGAAGCGTACATAGATGCCGAGAAGAAGGCGGCGGAGGCGCGCAAGCGCAGCGCCGAGGAGCGGCTCGCCACGGCAAGCGCTGAGCTCGCAGCCTTCGATGAGCGCGCCACCACCGACTCCGAGGGTATGAAGCGCTCCGAGGCCATCCGCCAGACGGAGAAGGAGGTGGACCGCCTCACCCAGAGCCGAGGCGAGCTCGCCCGCGAGCTCGGACGGGTCGAGGGCGGGCTCCACGAGGCGAAGAAACGCAGCGCCCAGGTCGCGCGCGAGCCGTACGTGAAGGTGCCGCGGGAGGACCTCGCTGCGCTGCGCGCTGAGATCGAGAAGCAGACGGCAGGGGAGGATGCGACGCCCGACGCGCTCCGCGCTGCCCTTACAACGGTTCGGAATATGATCACGGCCTTCTTCGACCGCTTCGCCGCGCCCGCCGACGATTACCTCGCGGAAGAGGAGCAGACCGTGATGCGCCTCGAGGCGGAGCGCGAGAGCCTCCTCGAGAAGGACCGCACCCTAACTGCAGATATCGATAAGGCCCGGAGCTCGCTCATGAAGGCCCGCGAGGCCGCGCTTGCGCATGAGGAGACGGGGCGGGAGGAGAAGCGCCGGATCCTGGGGCTTGCCGAGAGCAAGGCGCATGAGGAGGGCCAGATGGAACGGGAGAGCGGGCGGCTGCGCGAGCTCCAGTACCTCGCCGACGAGCTCGAGCGCGATCGCGCCGAGATCCTCGCGCTCGCCGGCAGCAGCGCATTTTCATACGAACCCCTCACCGCGCTGCCGGCCGAGGAGCGCCGCGCGCAGGAGGACCGCAAGCGCCAGCTCGAGCGGCTCAAGATCCGGCTGGAAGAAGCGGGCGGCACCGGCGACGACGTGCGGAAGGAATTTGAGGACGCCACCGCGCGCGAGGCGTTTCTTGCCCGCGAGCTCGAGGATCTCGCGAAATCCGCTGAGGGACTGCGCGCCCTCATTACGGACCTGGATACCGAGCTCCAGAAGACCTTCGCCGAGGGGCTCGCGAAGGTGAACGCCTCTTTCGGGGAATTCTTCTCGCTCATGTTCGGCGGCGGCGGCGCGCGCCTCGTGCTCGAGCAGGAACCCGAGCGGGATACGGACGAGGACGAGGAGGAATACGAGGAGGACCGTACGAAGCAGTGGAAGCCGGGCATCGAGATCGCGGTGACCCTGCCCCGGAAGAAGGTGCAGTCGCTGATGCAGCTCTCGGGCG
>DASPKG010000010.1:0-12157 GCA_035628215.1 Minisyncoccota bacterium | reverse complement strand
CTCGCGGTGTCCGACCTCCTCACCTACGCAAAAGGCAACGGCATCCTCGCGACGACGCGCGGCTCCGCAGCTGGCTCCCTCGTCTCGTACCTCACCGGCATCACGAACGTGGATCCGCTGCTCTATAAGCTTCCCTTCGAGCGCTTCCTCAACCCCGAGCGCCCGAAGGCGCCCGACATCGACATGGACTTCGCCGACAACCGCCGGGACGACATGATCGCGTACGCCAAGGCCAAGTACGGCGAGGACAAGGTCGCGCAGATCGGCACGTTCGGGACCCTGATGGCCCGCGCCGCAGTGCGCGACGTGTCGCGGGCGCTCGGCCATGCGTACCGGACCGGCGACCGCATCGCGAAGCTCATCCCACTGGGCTCCCAGGGCTTCCCCATGACCATCGACCGCGCGCTTGAGCTCGAGCCGGAACTGAAGGAGCTCTACGAGCAGGACGAGGACACCCGCGAGATCCTCGACCTCGCGCGGCAGATCGAGGGGTGCGTGCGGCATACCGGCGTGCACGCCGCGGGTGTGGTGATCGCGCCGACGCCGCTGACCGACTGGACCCCGCTCCAGATCGATCCCAAGACCGGGAAATTGATCACCCAGTACGATATGCACGCCATCGAGGACGCCGGCCTCCTGAAGTTCGACTTCCTCGGTATCAAGAACCTCGCCATCCTCTCGGACGCGGTCGAGCGCGTGCAGGAGACCCGCGGCATCTTCATCGACATCGAGCAGGTACCCATCGACGACCAGAAGACCTTCGCTATGCTCGCGCGCGGCGAGACCGAGGGCACCTTCCAGTTGAACGGCGCCGGCATGACGCGGTATCTGAAAGAGCTCCAGCCCACCACCATCCACGACATCAACGCCATGGTGGCGCTCTACCGCCCCGGCCCCATGGAGACCATCCCGCAGTACATCGAGCGCAAGAAGAACCCGCGGCTCATCCACTACCTGGACGAGCGCATGAAGGAGTATCTGGATTTCTCGTACGGCCTCCTCGTGTACCAAGAGGACGTGCTCCTCACCGCGATCAAGCTCGGGGGGTACTCCTGGCTCGAGGCCGATACGCTCCGCAAGGCCATGGGCAAGAAGATCCCGGCGGAGATGGAGGCGCAGAAGGAGAAGCTGATCCGCGGCTTCATGGAATTCGGGAAGCTTTCCAAGCAAAAGGCGGAGACGATCTGGAAACTGATCGAGCCCTTCGCCGCCTACGGCTTCGGTAAGGCGCACGCCGCCTGCTACGGCAAGGTGGCGTACCAGACCGCGTACATGAAGGCGAACTACCCCGTCGAGTACATGACCGCGCTTCTCACCGCGGACGCCGGCGATACCGAGCAGATCGCCATCCTCGCGGCCGAGTGCGAGCGGCTCGGCATCCCGCTTCTCCCGCCTGATATCAATGAGAGCGGTACGGACTTCACGGTCGCGGGCGACGCCAAGGACACCATCCGCTTCGGCCTCATGTCCATCAAGAACTTCGGGCAGGGCATCTCCGAAGCGATCATCGAGGAACGGCGAACGCGTGGGCCCTTCAAGGACCTCGCGGACTTCCTCGCGCGGGTTGGCTCGAGGAATTTGAATAGAAAATCACTGGAGTGCCTCATCAAGTCGGGCGCGCTCGATCGCTTCGGCGAGCGCGGGCATCTGTCCGCGAACATCGAGCTCTTGCTCACCTTCCATCGGGACGCGACCATGGTCGCTACACAGGACTCCCTCTTCGGCGCATCGTTCGGTACGCCCACCCTTCTCCTCCCGAAGCCAACCGGCGAGATGCCGCTCGCGGAGAAGCTCGCCTGGGAAAAGGAGCTTCTTGGCATCTACGTCTCCGGGCACCCGCTCGATGCGCATGCGGGCGTTGCGTCCAAGGCGACCATCACCATCGGGCAGATCCTCGAGGAGCCCCAGGCCGGGCGTCCGGTGATCCTCCCCGTGCTCGTGCAAGAGGTCCGCACCATCCTCACGAAGTCGGGGGAGAAGATGGCGTTCATCAAGTTCGAGGACAAGAGCGCGTCCATCGAGGCGGTCGCCTTCCCGAAGCTGTACAAGGAGCATGGGCACCTGCTTGCCACCGGCCAGTGCCTCCTCGTGAAGGGATCGGTCTCAGGCCGCAACGGCGAGACCTCGCTCGCGCTCGATAACCTCAAGGCATTATGATATAGAAGAGGTAGGACTGAACCTGCACAAGGAGGCTGGCGAACATACCGAGCATCGCACCCCAACGACCGCATTCCGGTCTGCCAGAACGGCTGGCATCCCTTCCGCGCACCCGCGCTGCGCCCGTGCATCCAGGCGATGTCCGGCTCCCGGGACCGCACCGGCGACTCACCCTGCCGCTCGACCACAAGGACGGCGGCCACATCGGCGACTAGGAGGACATGATGGCGCAATCGCGTAAGCAGAGACTACGGCGCAAGATCAAGAAGTGGCTGCGGCGTCGCGGCATGAAGGTCTGGTTCAGGGCTCGTCCAAGGACCGCCGTCAAGCCGCGCGACTACTAGCGCATCCAGCTCAGCACGGGCGGCCCTCATGGGGTCGTCCGGCTTGCTTTTTAGGTTAGAAACGGCCGTGCTATCCTCATTCCTACATGGCCTCGCTCGAGGAAAAACGCCACACGCTCGCCCACCTCCTGGCCGCCGCCGTCCTCGAGCGGTACCCGCATGCGAAGGCGGCGATCGGGCCCGCGATCGATACGGGCTTCTACTACGACTTCGATTTCTCCGGCGGAGACGCTCCGGGCGAGGCGGAGCTCGCCGCGCTCCAGAGCGCGATGGAGGAGATCCTCCCCTCCTGGACGGAGATGGCCGGCACCGAAGTGTCTCCTATGGACGCGCGAGACCGCTTCAAGGAGAACCCGTACAAGCTCGAGATCATCGAGGGGATCGTGGAGCTCGGCGAGCCCATCACCCTGTACACGGCCGGTACCTTCACCGACCTCTGCCGGGGCGGGCATGCCGAGCACCCCGCGCGCGACCTTGCGCCCGACACCTTCGCGCTCGACCGCATCGCCGGCGCCTACTGGCGCGGCGATGAGAAGAACCCCATGCTCACCCGCATCTATGGCCTTGCCTTCGATGCCAAGGAAGAACTCGCGGCATACCAGGCGCAGCGCGAGGCCGCGAAAGAGCGCGACCATAAGAAGCTCGGGAAGGAGCTCGACCTCTTCCTCTTCTCCGAGCTCGTTGGCCCCGGGCTTCCCTTGTGGACCCCGCGCGGCACCCTCGTGCGCCATCTCCTCGATGATTTCGTCTGGCAGCTGCGAAGAGCGCAGGGATACGAGAAGGTGGAGATCCCGCATATCACGAAGAAGGAGCTTTATGAGACCTCCGGGCACTGGGACAAGTTCAAGGATGAACTCTTCCGTATCACGACGCGCGAGGGTCACGAGTTCGCGATGAAGCCGATGAACTGCCCGCACCATACGCAGATCTACGCACGAAAGCAGTGGAGCTACCGCGAGCTCCCCCAGCGCTACGCGAACACCACCACCTGCTACCGCGACGAGCAGTCCGGGGAATTGTCGGGGCTCTCCCGGGTGCGCGCGTTCGCGCAGGACGATGCGCACGTCTTCTGCCGGATGCAGGACGCGAAGGCGGAGTTCCTTAAGGTGTGGGACATCGTCCACGCGTTCTATCCGGCCTTCGGATTCGAACTTCGGGTCCGCCTCTCCACCCATGACCCTGCGCACCCCGAGCAGTACCTTGGGGATGCCGAGCGCTGGGAGGAGGCCGAAGGGATGCTGCGGGAGATCGTTGCGGAGAAAGGCATCGATGCGCTGCCGGGCGTCGGCGAGGCCGCCTTCTACGGCCCGAAGCTCGACTTCATCGCGCAGGATTCGCTCGGCCGCTCCTGGCAGGTCGCGACCATCCAGCTCGATATGAACCAGCCGGAGCGCTTCGACCTCTTCTGCATCAACGAGAAGGGCGAGAAGGAGCGCATCGTGATGATCCATGCGGCCATCATGGGCTCCTTGGACCGCTTCCTTTCCATACTCATCGAGCACACGGCGGGGAACTTCCCCGTCTGGCTCGCCCCCATACAGGCCCGCGTGCTGCCCATCTCAGGAGACAAGCACGGCGCCTATGCGCAGGAGATCATGGGCCGCTTGAAGGCCGCAGGGGTGCGCGCGGATTTGGACGAAGGGAACGAATCGCTCGGCAAGCGCATCCGGAGCGCGAAGCAGGACAAGATCCCGTACCTGCTCGTGGTGGGAGACGCAGAGGCGGCAGCGGGCACGGTCGCGGTGGAGAGCCGGGATGCGGGCAAGCAGGACGCCATGGCGCTCGAGGCGTTCCTTGCGCGCATCGCCGAGGAGGTACAAGAGCGGAAATAGCGAACGCCGGCTTGGGGCCGGCGTCACCGTTCGCGGGTGTTCAGTAGAGGCGGTCGAAATGCGGCATCCCAACGTGGCCGATGTTCCGCGACAGGTAGCGCAGGAACCGTTCCACCGGTTCAAGCTCCACGATCGCGCCCACCGCATGCACCAAGACATACGCAGCTACACCCACGATGAGGAACGCTGCTCCCTTCTGGAGCCATTCCTCTCGCAGGTTCATTTCTCTCATGGTCTCCTCTCCCGTGTCTAAGAAGCGTGATTGAGCGCGATCAGGATCGTCGTCATGCGTGAACTTGAACCGATCCTCCTGCGGGGAGCATACGCCCCTTTGGTAAAAAGAAAAGCCGCTCCCGAGGGGGCGGCGTTTCTTTACGGAGGCGCTTAGCCGTTGACGACCGCGAGCGCCCGGGTGATCGCGAGCTTCACGCCCGTGACCCCGGTCGAGTAGGTGCCGTCGACCGCCGACGAGAGCGCGCCGATCACCTTCTCGAGGAAGGCCGGGGCGGCCGAGGCGGTCAGGGCCGCGATCGAGGGATGCACGGATGCGCCCTCCACCTTCGCGCGGTACGCGTCATCGAGCGCGACGATCGCGTGCGTGAGGAAGTCCTCGGCGCTGTCGCCGCGGCGGGTCACCTGGCGCACGACGTCGAAGGTCTGGTCGCGGTTGCCCGAGAGGAGCGCCCCGATGAAGCCCGGCACGTCCTGGCCGGCATCGAAGGATGCGGCAGGCGCAGCGGCCATAGGTGCGGGTGCTGCCTCGACCTGCGACGGGAGCGCAGAGGACGGCGCGATCGGGGCAGGCTCGACCGGCGCATGGGTCTCGCGGGAAAGCCCCGTGACGATGTCGTCGATGGTGAGCGCGCCGCCCTGGGCGAAGGAACGGAAGCCCTCGTACGAGGAGTACGCCTTCGCGACCGCAGCGGGCCCCGTCGGGTGCGCGACCGTCGAGTGCTGGACAGGCTGGGGCTCGTGGCCGCCGTGGCCCGTATCCCGGTTCAGCATGCCGTGCACTTCACCGCCGACGCCCGTGATGCGGCGGAGCATGCCCGGCGCCGCCTTGAAGACGATGAAGTATGCGAGGCCTGCCGAGACCGCGATGAGCGCGAGCCAGTAGAGGACCATGCCGGTCGGCGAGAGCTCGAGGCCCGTGTACGGGATCTCATCGAGGTACACGAAGGAGAACGGGAGCGCGTCGGGCTGCGGGAGGTTGTCGAGCTCGACGCGCGGAGTGCGCTTCGAGCGTCCGCCACCCCCGCCACCGCCACGGTCCTCGTCCACGTCCACGCGGACCTCGCAGTTCACGGATGCGGATGCGTTGCGCACCGTCGCGACGTACGTGGTGTCGTCGTTCGGGCTCACCGAGCGGGAACCCTCCGATACCGGGGTCACCTCCCCGATACCCTGATTGATGGAGATCGAGGTGGCGTTCTGGGTCTTCCAGGAAAGCGTCACCGACTCGCCGCGATCGATCGAGCTGTCGCTCACGTTGAGGAACACGCAAATAGGCGCGTTCGCCGGAGGCTGCACGCAGTTGCCTGCCGAGTCCTTGATGAGGCCGGACGGGATGGTTGCCTGGTTACCCGGGATGTTCGGACAGACGTCGACCGGCGGATTGACCGGAGGTTCAACACAGTTACCGTTGCTGTCCGTGATGAGGCCAGGCGGCACCGAAGTCTGCACATCGGGAATGTTCGGACACACGTCAACAGGCGGCTGGGGCGGCTGCACGCAATTCCCTGCGGCGTCCTTGATGAGCCCGGGCGGAACGGACGTCTGGACATCCGGGATATTGGGACATACGTCGACCGGCGGCTGCACGCAGTTGCCAGCAGCATCCTTAATAAGCCCAGGCGGGACCGAGGTCTGCACGTCAGGGATATTCGGGCAGACGTCAGTCGGCGGGGGCGGCTGCACGCAGTTGCCATTGCCGTCGCGGATGAGTCCATCCGGGATATTCTCCTGGTCGCCCGGGATGTTCGGACACTCGTCCACCGTGGGCGGCGGAGGCGGGGGCGGGATCACCGGCGGCGGGGGTGGCGGCGGCGGAGGTGGAGGAGGTGGAGGAGGCGGGGGTGGTGGCGGCGGAGGGGGTGGAGGAGGAGGCGGGGGTGGTGCCGGAGGCGGAACGCCGCAGCAGGCCTCGGCCGTCTCGAGGTTCACAACCCCGGTTGCAAGACCGATGCCGAACCCAGTCGCGAGCATGGCAAGCACAGCGAACAGGCCGATCGCGATCGACTGTTTGTTCGGCAGATGTGAAATGATGGTGGTCTTCATGGTTGGTAATTGTTGTATAAGAGGGCGAGGCAGGGATCCCGGAGGACCCCCACCTGCCCGAGGTAAGCCCACGAGGGGCTAGGAACGCTTGGCTCCGCGGAGCGTGCGGTCGAGCCTTCCGGCCGATCGCGTCCTCTGCAGTTCGCCGACCCGGACGATGTCGAAGCGGGCGTACATCCGCCATCCTTCCAGGCCGGGCGTCACCGACGCGTACTCGTGGACGCCGACGCAGTGCACGGTCCGGATGAGCTCGTCGAGCCTCGCCGGCGGCAGCGAGAGCTTGCAGCGCCCCTTCGGGCACGGGAAGTTGATCGCCCCGTGCAGTTCGCCGTTCGGCAGCCGGTTAAGCGGGAGGCCGGCTGCACGTGCAGCAGCGTCCGGCAACCAGCAGGAGACGTACTCAGGCGGGCAGATGATGGTGGAGCGGCCGAGGCTCGGCTTGAACCGGTTCCCTTCCGCGTCCATCACGAACGTGCAGGGGTCCTGCACGAGCGCGTTGACCTGCGCCTGGGTGAGCGGGAAATGCACGCTCACGACGGCGGCGTCGTTCACCTTCCGGATGTCCGACTGCGTACGGTAGTTGTAGTAGATGTCGTAGCAGTTGGACCTGCGAGGCGGTGCCCGGATCCGCATGCGGGTCCAGTTCCAGCACTCGAAGGGCAGGAAGAAGGCGTACGAGACGCCCTCGACCTCGACCTCGTAGACGAGCCCGTGCACGCCGCCGGGCACATCCACGATGACGTTAGGCACTAGGAATCCGACGCGGCGGTCGAACACCATGTCGCCGATCGCGGTGCCTTGCGGCATCCAGGTCGCCTTGCCGGCGGTCGTGCGGAGCTGCTGCTTGATCGCAGCCCAGTGCGCCTGCGGAACGCCGGTGCAGTAGAGCATGCGATCGAGCTTGGCGTCCGAGAACGCCTCCGAGCGGGTCGCGGCGTAGGGCCGCGCACCGATCGTCCGCCACCGGAATTCCCTGCCGCTGTCTTGCGACGTGCAGGGGCCGGTGGCAGTGGTCGTGGTCCGTGTAACCCGAACCGGCGGCCGTGGGGCCGGCGGAACGGGATCAGCAGCGGGCGCTGGCGATGGAGCCGTTGCCGTCGGAGCCGGCGCAGACAGGACGATGAGCGTCTGCTGCTGCGGCAGCGGGTTCCCGAACTGGTCGAAGGACCAGGGAGCAGCGAACGGATCCGCAGGCGCCGCGGCGACAGATGCCGCAGCAGCTGGCTTGTCCTTCTCGGGTGGCATAGTTGATGTCGCGGCTGCCTTGTCGGACGGCCGTGATGTCTTCTTGCCGTTGTCCCACGGCGACCAGATCGAGATGCCGCCGATCACCGCGAGCACGAGGACGGCGGCAATGATCAGAAGCCATGGCACCCGACGCTGGTCGGGGTCTTCCGGCTTCGGTGGTGAGTAGTCCACCGGAGGTGGATCGTCCCTCATCGGGATGCCCTTTCATCTGTGCCCCGCAGGGCGGTTAGAACCAAGCAATTAACAAGGTACAGGTACTCTGGTTTCTACTCTCTTTGCAGAGAGTTATCCGTCCGCGAACTAGTTCGCGAGCGGATAACTCTCAACAAGGGTCGCGACCACGACGAACCGGTCCTCCTTCGACGCGAAGGAGTCGCAGGTGACCAAGGTCAGCGTGCGGCCGGTGGACGTGAGCGGGATCGCATCCGCTCCCGCGTTCGCGGTATACACCTTCTCGACCGCGTACACATAGGCGTGGCCGTCGCCCTCAACCCGGATGCGCTCGCCCTTCATGAGGTCCTGGATGCCATTGAAGGCCTTGTAGGACCCGTTATGCACGACGGGCAGATAGCTCGAATGGCCGAAGATGACGACGTTTCCTTCCTCGCCGAGCTTGGCGGAGGTGGGATACCGGACCGCTCCGGACTGGAGCGCGGCGTCCAAGATCGCCACATTGGTGGAGGTCGGGTTGACGACCCGGACCTCGCGTTCAAGGGACGGGAACACGATCCTCGTCGGGGCCTCGGCCGGGAGCGCATCGAGCGCGGTGGCGGTGAGCCGCGGGGCCACGCGCGCCACCTCCGGCCTCCGGAGCTCGGGATCGAGGCCAAGCGCCGCAAGGAGGGCGTAGGACATCGTGAAGACGAAGAGGAAGGCCAACAGGAAGGTCCACTTCCTGGTATACGCCGTGCTTACAGCCCCGGCAAGGCCGCGCCTTGAGGTCATCGGTTCCATATCTGGTCTTGCGCATGATTACCCCAAATCCCTTTTATTGTCAAGTTTCCGGCCATTTCTAGACATTTCCCGGCTTCAAGGTACCTTCAGTTTGGTGAACGTATGCTGAAGGGTATGGGCGGGAAATATTGACAAATATCTTGCAAGAAGCATAATCTACCCTTATGGAAACCCATGAGACCACCACGACCAAAACGACGTCCCGCTCGCCGGCGGTGACGGCGTTCGCCGTGGTTGGCGTGATCGCGCTCATCCTGCTCGGGATCGGGCTCGCCGTCTACGCCGTGCGCTACCTTCCGGAGGCGATGTCCGGCCTTGGCGAGGCCGCGGTGTCCCTGTCCCGGAACTTCTCCGGCGACGATGCGGACGTGGAGGTCATCGACCAGCCCGCGACCCCGCGCGACCCGGGCGTCGTCGTGACGATCCCGATCGGCGAGGAGACCCCGGCGCCCGGCGCCTCCCCTGCCCCGGCAGCCACGCCATCGGCTCCGGCCGCACCGGCGTACACCGCGCCTGCGGCCTCCGCACCTGCGCCCTTCAACCCGACCTTCCCGCAGCTCTCCCAGACCCCGACGACGCGTCCGGTCGCGCAGGCCCCAGCCGCTGGCTTCGGTTCCCCTGACCTCACCGTGGAGATCCTCGCGGTGGGCTACGTGACCCGCGACGGCGCCTCCTCGACTTTCCGCGAAGCATCCCGCGTCCCGCGCGGCGAGCAGGGCGCGGTCCGCTTCCGCCTTTCCAATCGCGGCACGAACGAGAGCGGCCGCTATGAATACGAGGTCCGGGTCCGCAACGAGGACAACCGCACGGATACCGCAAGCGGACGTGCGCCCTCGCTTGGCGCTGGGCAGTCGGTCATCTCCTATGCGTACTTCGACGCTCGCCGCTCGGGCGATGCGGAGATCGACATCGAGATCGATTCCGGGGGCGACGTGCGCGAATCGAACGAGCGCAATAATACGGACTCCGACGACGTCGAGGTGCGTAACTAATCTATAAGAAAAGGCCCGCGGCGAAAGCTGCGGGCCTTTTCTTATTTATACGTCCAGGTTCGCGAGCTTCGCGTTCGATTGGATGAAGGACTTCCGGCTCGCGACGTCGGTGCCCATGAGGATGTCGAAGATGCGGTCGGCCGCCTCAGCGTCCTCGACCGTGACCCGCTTGAGCACTCGATTGCCCGGGTCCATGGTGGTCTCCCAGAGCTCGGAGGCGTTCATCTCGCCGAGACCCTTGTACCGCTGGATGGAGACCTTCGCGCTTCCCTTCTTCGTTACGACGTCCTCCTCGGGCGTCTCGTCCCCCTCCTCTTCGGTCCCCTGACTCTCGTCCATGGCCTCGACCGCGTTCGCAGCGTCTTCTCCAAGCAGGCGCACCTTCTCCGCATCCGAGTATGCGTAGAGGATCTCCTTCCCCTTCTTGATCTTGTACAGAGGCGGCTGGGCGATGTAGATGAACCCGCCGTCGATGATGGGGCGGAAGTGGCGGTAGAAGAGGGTGAGGATGAGCGTACGGATGTGCGCGCCGTCCACGTCGGCATCGGTCGCGATGATGATCTTGTGGTACCGGAGCTTATTGATATCGAAGATGTCCCCGATCGCGGTGCCGAGCGCGACCACGAGGTTCTTGATCTGCTCGGAGGCGAGCATCTTATCGAGGCGCGCCCGCTCGATGTTGAGGATCTTCCCGCGAAGCGGCAAGATGGCCTGCGTGCGGCGATCGCGGCCGGTCTTGGCGGTCCCGCCCGCAGAGTCTCCCTCCACGATGAAGAGCTCTGATTCGGACGCATCCTTGGTCTGGCAGTCCGCAAGCTTCCCCGGGAGCGTCATGCCCTCGAGTGCGCCCTTGCGCAGCACGGAGTCCTTCGCGGCCTTCGCGGCCTTGCGGGCCTTCAAGGCAAGTAGCGACTTATTCGCGATCGCCTTCGCGTCGTCCGGATTCTCCTCGAGGAAGGCGGCGAGGGCCGAACCGAAGACGGTCGCGACCGCGCTCTGGGCCTCGACGGAGCCGAGCTTCGCCTTGGTCTGCCCCTCGAACTGGATCTCGGGCATCTTGACCGAGACGACCGCCGTAATGCCCTCGAGCACGTCGTCGCCGGTGAAGTTCTCCTCACTCTCCTTGAGGACACCGGCCGTGCGCGCGTACGAATTCAGGGTGCGCGTCAGCGCGGTCTTGAAGCCCGTCACGTGGGTGCCGTGCTCGGCATTGTAGGTATTGTTCGCGAACGCAAGGAGGCGCGGCGAGATATCGTCGGTGTATTGGAATGCGACCTCGACCGCGACCTCGCCGTCGCTCCCGTCGACGTAGAAGATGTTCTTGTGGGCCACCGTCTGGTGCTTGTTATAGAACCCGACGAGGGAGCGGAGCCCGTTCTCGAAGTAGAAGGACATGGAGGGCATATCGAGGCCGCCCTCGCGCAGATAGAAGAGCCCCTCAGAATCCACCGTCGGGGTCTCGCGCGCGTCGATGACCGTGATGCGGGTGCCCTTCACGAGGTACGCCTGCTGGCGCAGGTGCGCGACGATCTTTTCCCAGTTCCAGATAATGCCGTCCTTGAAGATGGTGACGTCGGGTTTGAACATGACGATGGTGCCCTGCGCGGCGGTCTTCCCGACCTGCTTCACCTTCGCCAAGGCTTTCCCGATCTTGTACTCCTGCACGTGCACCCCGCCCTCCTTGTGTACGATCACCTTCGTGTGCTCCGAGAGCGCGTTCACCACCGAGGCGCCCACGCCGTGGAGGCCGCCTGACACTTTGTACCCGGACCCTTCCCCGCCGAACTTGCCGCCGGCATGCAGTGTCGTCATGATGGTCTCGAGCGCCGAGACCTTCGTCTTCGGGTGGATGCCCACCGGGATGCCGCGGCCATTGTCCGCGACCCGGACGTACCCGCCCGGCAGGAGCGCCACTTCGATATCGTCCGCGAACCCGCCCATGGCCTCGTCGCGCGAGTTGTCGAAGATCTCCCAGATGAGGTGGTGGAGGCCGTCGGGCCCGGTGGTCCCGATGTACATACCGGGGCGCTTGCGGACCGGGTCGAGGCCCTCCAGGACCGTGATGGAGGAGGCATCGTAATCGCCTCCGTGAGAGGCGCTCTTTTTTGCCTTTTCGTCGCTAGCTTTAGCCATATTTTCGTGATTCCAGTATACCACAAATCGGCCAGGAGAGCCCGAGCTCAGCCATTCATTTGCAATTCATTCTGGCAGTGGTTGTATGGCGCGAGGCGTCAACCATAGTTCCTGAAAACACGGGGAGGGGTGCCATGCGCATCATGAGCTTTAATCTTTGGGGCGGCGCGACGGGCGCGCAGCTTCTGGACTACCTCAACGGCGTGCGGCCGGACGTCGG
>DASPKG010000009.1:0-5590 GCA_035628215.1 Minisyncoccota bacterium | reverse complement strand
GTTGGTGAGCACCGTCTCCATGGCGAGCGGCGACTTCTTGATGTCCCGCGGCAGCTTGATCTCGAGCAGCACGTACTCCTGCCGGGCGAGGAACTGCATCCGGTTGGCCTCCACGAAGCGATAGATCGCGAAGCGCACCAGGACGGCGGAGAGCCAGATGGGCGAGGTGAAGACGAGGAACTCGAAGTTCCGCAGCGTCTGCGCGGGCGAGATGATGAGGAAGGTCAGCACCGCGACCAATCCCGCGATGATGAAGGGCCGCGCGGTGAACGCGAATCCCTGCTCGTGCCCGAAGCCGAACAGCTTCTCGATCTTATCGAGGAACGGGAGAGGGCTGCCGGGTCCGCCTGACATACCGCTCAGTATATCAAGCGAAGCGAACCGCCCGGCAGATGCCGGGCGGTTCGCTGAGGAGAAGTATTAGACGGCGGCGTACTTCCCGTCCTTCTGGCGCTTGAAGTACCGGGAGTCGTTCAAGTTCACGAGGATGGTGTTGTCCTTCACGTACCGGACCTTCTTCACCTCGGCGATGACCTCGTCGCGGGACAGCGGCTTCTTCTTCAGCACGTCGCGGATCACGTCGCGCACGACGCCCGGGCTGTACCCCCACTCGGCGAGCGCGTAGAGGCCGCGGCCCACCAGCACGAAGCGGGAGTCCTTGATGAGCTCGTTGTGGGTGGTCGCCACGTGCGCCTTCTTGCCGAAGATGTCCACGATGGATTTCGCGACGTCCGCGAAGTGCATGGGCTCCCCCTTCTGCTTGATCACGAGGTAGGCATAATCGCGGATGCCCTTCGTGCGGATCGCCGGCGCATGCGCCCGGCCCCACTCGGAAAGCGGGTTCGAGGAGATGGTCTTCGAGATGGAGAGCCAGCGCTTGAGGATCTCCTCCTGCTGGTAGGCGGAGTTGACGCCCTTCAATTCCTCGAGGAAGCGGTTGATGATCTGCCCCTCGGACAGCACCTCCTCGTCGTCAAGGGAGGAGTAGAGCTTCGTGAGCGCGGTGTGCACCGCGTCTGCAGTCCGGTGATCGACGTGCCAGCGCGCATAGAAATCGTCGGTCTCGCGCTCGCGGAAGAACTCCGAGCCGACCACGAGGAGGAACCGGAACCAGTTCTTCGCCTTCTCGTCGCCTGCGAGGCCCTTCAGGAGGGTTTCCTCGGGCACGATGGCGCCGAGGGACTCCACATACGCGCAGAGTTCCCCGAAGGCGCTTGCGCTCTCGCGGAAGGACTTGGAGTTCCGGACCGCCTCGATGCCGGACGCCTCGATCTGTCGGACGCGCTCGCGGGTGATGCCCCAGCGCTCGCCGATGGCCTCGAGCGTCTCGCGCTCAGCCGATGTACCAAGCCCGAAGCGGTATACCAGCACCTCCCGCGCGCGCTCGGGCACCTCCGCGAGGAGGCGCTTCACGAGCACCGCGCTATCGAAGGAAAGCTTCGCTGCCGGCCGCTTCGCGGACGCCTTCGGGGCAGCCTTAGCGCCCTTGCGGGCCGTGGTAGCTGGTTTCTTTGCCATATATTTATGTGGTCTTGTTATACCAGAGGGGGGTTGAAGCGTCAAATTACACCACAACCAGGTTGAGGATGCGGCCCGGTACATACACCGTTTTAGCGATTTCCTGCCCCGCAAGCGCTTTCTCCACCGCCTCGAGCCCGCGGGCCGCCGCGACCGCCTCCTCCTCGCCGGCGTCCACCGCGAGCAGGAGCTCGCCGCGCTTCTTCCCGTTCACCTGCACGATGACCGTGGCCTCCGCAGACGCCGCGATCGCGCCTTCGGGCCATGACGCTTCATGCACGCTCCTTTCGCCGCCCGTCTCCTCCCAGAGATGCTCGGCGAGGTGCGGGGCGAACGGGGCGACGAGCCGCAGGAGGTCATGGTACGCGGTGCGGGATACCTCCTCCTGCCCTTCGAACTCGCGCACGAGCACCATGAGCGCCGCGACTGCCGTATTGAACTTGAAGCGCTCGGCATCCTCGGCAATCTTCCGCGCCGTGCGCGCGATCATCTGCATGAGCGCCTCGGATGCATCCGCATCCCCGACCGTGTCGGCAAGCGACGCGATGCGGTCGAGGAACCGCCGCGCGCTCTCGACGCCCTTGTCGCTCCAGACGTAGTGCCCAGACTCGTTATAGGGCGCCATGAAGGCGTAGTAGACCCGGACTGCGTCCGCGCCGTACTGCTTCACGACATCGTCCGGATTCACGACGTTCCCCCAGCGCTTGCTCATCTTCTGGCCGTCGGGCCCGAGGATGATGCCGCGATTGTACCGCTCCACGAAGGGCTCGCTCTCCGGCACGAGCGCGAGGTCGTAGAGCGCTTTATGGAAGAAGCGGGCATACAGGAGGTGCATGGTGGTGTGCTCGGAGCCGCCCGAGTACCGCTCGATGGGCAGCCACTTCTTGAGCATCGCCTGGTCCGAGAAATCCCCCTCGTCCTTGGAGTCGAGGTACCGGAGGTAATACCAGGAAGAGTCCACGAAGGTATCGAGCGTATCGCACTCGGGCGTCCACCCTTCGCCGAAGAGCTTGGTCACGCGCTCCTTGAGTTCCTGAGAGGATGCAAGCGGTGCGGCGTCCGACGTCGTGAAGTCGACATCCTCCGGGAGGAGCCAGGGGAGATGCTCAGGTGGCACCGGATGCGCAGCGCCTTCCGGATCGTAGACGATGGGGATGGGGCAGCCCCAGTACCGCTGGCGCGAGACGAGCCAGTCGCGGATGCGGTAGTTCTTCACGCGCTCCCCGCCGATCGATTCGACCATCTCCCAGATGACCTCGCGGTTATCACGGCCAGTCCAGGTGCCGGAATTGATGAGCACCCCATCATCCGTGTACGCGCAATCATCGCTGCGCAGGCGCTCGAGGATGAGGTCCATCTGCGCATGGTCCATCTGATCGCGCGTCAACTTCCCTTCGTCGAGCCAGAGCGCCTCATGGAGGTCCTGCTCTTCCTTGGATACCTCGGCTCGCGTCTCATCCTCAAGCTCGAAGAGCAGGTGATTCGCGTAGGCGATGCGGTTCACGTCCTTGTGCGCGGCATAGAACTCGACGTGTACGGGCCCGCCAAGCGTCCGCACATAGCGCAGGTTCGTGTAGCCCGTCTCCTCCGCGATCTCCCGACGCGCCGTCTCCACCATATCCTCGCCCTCCTCGATGCCGCCGGTGATGAATGAGATCCACCCCTGCTTCTTCCAGGAGAGCCCGAGGTAGTTCCCCGTCTTGGGGTTGCGGACGATACCGACGATGATGTTGCGCTTCACCAATTCCTTGTCGGGCAGGTGCGGATTGCGCTCGTCCACGCGCCTCGGCGCGATGACATGCCGGACCGGGAGACGGAACCTGCGCGCAAACTCAAAATCCCGTTCGTCATGCGCCGGCACCGCCATGACCGCGCCCGTGCCGTAGGAGGCGAGCACGTAGTCGGCGATATAGACCGGAATGCGCTCCCCGCTCGCGGGATTCACCGCGACCACGCCCGCAAGCGCCACGCCCGTCTTGTCCTTGTTCTCCGAGCGCTCCCGCTCGGTCTTGCGGGATGTCGTCTCGCGGTAAGCGCGCACCTCGGCCGGATTCTGTACAAAATCAATCAATCCCTCAACCATCGGGTGCTCTGGCGCGAGCACGAGGTAGGTGGCGCCGAAGATCGTATCGGGCCGAGTCGTGAAGACCTCCGCCTTGCCGAGGGATGCTGCCGTCGCTGCGGTCTCGAGCGAGAAGGTGAGCTTCGCGCCCTCCGACTCCCCGATCCACGCCCGCTGCGCCTCCTTGATATCCTCCCGCCAGGGGAGCGCATCCAGGTCCCGAAGCAATCGATCCGCATACTTCGTGATCTTCAGGAACCACTGGGTCAGCTGCTTCTCCTCCACCTCCGTCCCGCAGCGCTCGCAGGCCCCGTCGATGACCTGCTCGTTGGCGAGCACGGTCCTATCCTTCGGGCACCACTTCACGGGAGCCTCGCGCCGCTCGGCGAGGCCCTGTTCGAAGAACTTGAGGAAGAGCCACTGCGTCCAGGTGTAGTACGAGGGATCGCAGGTGACGACCTCCTTGGACCAATCGAGCGAGGTGCCCATGGAGCGGATCTGCTCGCGCATGCGCGCCATGTTCTCCTCCGTCCACCGCCGCGGATCCGCCCCGTTCTTCATCGCCGCGTTCTCCGCAGGGAGCCCGAAGGCATCGAAGCCGATCGGGAAGAGCACGTTCCTCCCCTGCATGCGCTTGAAGCGCGCGTAGATGTCGGGGACGACGTAGGCGTACCAGTGCCCGATGTGCAGATCGCCCGAGGGATACGGGAATTCGATAAGGAGGTAGTAGGGCTCCTTCTCCTCGTCCCTGAGGTCGGTCGAATACAGATCGAGCCCCGCCCACTTCTTTTGGGCGACTTCTTCGACCTTCCGATGATCGTATCCCTTGCGGGCCATGCGTTAGCGGAGGATCGGCTTCTCGAACGGCGGATACCGCTCGGGATCGATGGTGCGTTCGAAGCACTGCTGGCCCTCCCCGTGCTGCCAGTTCTCCATAGCACCGTCGGGGCCGGGGTACGGATAAGAGACTGCGATATCGCGCCCGAAGCCGCCGCGGCCGGCGAGGTCCTTCCCTTCCCGCGCGAAGACCGCACAGAGCTCGAAGGAGAGGTCGCCGGTCTTCTTGTAGACATAGTCCGCGTTCGTCTCGGGGTCCGCCGGAAGCGTGAAGTACGCAAGCGGATCCTCGAGCTCGGAGAGCGAATCGGGAAGCGTCTGCTTCTGCTGGTAGTACGAGAGGACCTGTCCCTGGATCATCTGGAGGTCGTTCACGCGGCGGATATCGAACCGGACGTCGCGGGCGGCCCCTGGCGTCCCCACGATGAAGAACCCAGCCACGACCGCGATAAGCGAGACGAGGATGGTGAAGCCGCCGAGTAGGTGCGCCCGGCGCCCGTGCTTGATCCAGTACCCCTTCATATCAAGGAGCGTGTGGAAGAAGATGAATACCGCGACCGCAAGCACCGTGAGCACCTTCAACCCGAAGCGCACCGTGATCTCCCCATTCAGGAACGTATTGATGAGCGTGACCAGGTCTATGAGGATGGTCAAGGTCGCGATGAAGAGCGTGAGCCCGATCGCCCAGCGCCGAACCCAGATCTGCGCCTTCCCCGGCTCCTCGATGATGATGCGGCGCAGGTAGTGCATGATCACGACGGTGGTCGGCACGAGCACGATCAAGGCCGCCATGGAGAAGCGCACCGCGCCGCCATAGGGATCGGCGTAGCCCGCAAGCGCGTCCGGGAAGGAGTAGTTGATGTACTCGAACAGGAGCGCGATGAACGAGATGATCGAGCCGTAGAGCGCGATCACGGCAAGGAGCCAGAGGAAGAAATCCTTCGGCGTCGTGCGCGAGCCCGTGGTTGATGTTTCCATAGTACGCGGATTATACCATAAAAAGAACTGACCCGCCTGCAGAGTGCACAGGCGGGCCGTCGTTCACGCGTAGGAAAGATCTGCGGACACGAAGTAGTGGTCGGAGGGAAAGACGCCGCCCACGCTCGCCCGGATGACCCGGCAATCGCGGACCGCGAGCTGCCCGCGGACCATGATCAGCTCCGTGTCCCAGGT
>DASPKG010000008.1:0-16110 GCA_035628215.1 Minisyncoccota bacterium | reverse complement strand
ACTCCTGCGTGATGACCCCGATGCAGGCTTCGTTGAAGCGCACCAGAAGGCAGTGCGAGCCGCTGAAGGCGCATAGGATCGGCCTGCCCGTGAGCTGCATCACCGCAGTGTGGAAGTGGGGGAGCCAGATGCCAGCGGCGGGCTCGCTGAAGACGCGCAATTCAATTTGTCCCCGCTTGTCGACGGTCCGCGCCGAGTGCGAGCCGAGGATCGTGCCCTCGCCCTCATCTTTCAGGCGGATGATGTTCGCGTGAACCTCCCGCTTCTCTTTGGTTCCGGACGCGAGCCTCCGCGCCTCTTCCACGGCTACCAGCTGCGCTTCTACCCGGCTGCGCATGGCCGGGTCATCGAACACCGTTTCCGGCGTCCATGGTCCCGCGCAGGGCGAGACGCAGCGGGTAAGAAGCTGCGTACCCTGGTTCCCGATCCACCGCGGCTTCACGGCTGTTGTTGTGCTGTTCAATACACTCTCTCCCGTTACTTACTTAATGAGCCAGCCCACACCTTACGCCTGCCCCATGGGCACGTCAATCGGCATCTGCTAGCATGCGCTCATGCAGGGCACCCTCTCCATCGTCGCGACTCCTATAGGCAACCTCGCGGACATCACCTTCCGCGCGGTCGAGACGCTGAAGGCCGCAGACGCCATCGCCTGCGAGGATACCCGGGTCTCCGCCAAGCTCCTCGCCCGCTTCGATATCCAGAAACCGCTTCTCGTATACCACGCGCAGAGCGGGGCGCTCGCCGCCTCCCGCGTGCTCCAGATGCTCGGGGAAGGCAAGCACATCGCGCTCGTGACCGATGCAGGGACTCCGGGGATCTCGGACCCCGGCACCGAGCTCGTGCGCCAGGCCCGCGAGCGGCTCGGGGACGGGGTGCGCATCGAGACCATCCCGGGACCCTCCGCGCTCACGGCCGCGCTCGCCATCGCAGGTGTCCCCACTCACGAGTTCGTATTCCTCGGCTTCCTGCCGCATAAGAAGGGCCGGCAGACCCTCTTCAGGGAGATCGCGGACACCGAGCGCACCGTCGTGTTCTACGAGTCACCGCACCGCATCGAGAAGGCGCTCGCGTCCCTTGCCGAGGTGCTTCCTGAGGAGCGGAAGGTGGTGGTGCTCCGGGAGCTCACCAAGATCCACGAATCGGTCGTGGAGGGGAGTGCTCCGGTCGTCGCGGACCATTTCGCGCGCAATCAGCAGGAAGTACGGGGCGAATTCGTCGTCATAGTCGCTCCGTAGGGGAGGGCGCGGTATACTGGGCCTATGTCCCGCGAAAGCCTCCTGATGGTGCTCGGCATCCTCATCGTCGTCTCGCCGTTCACTGGGCTTCCGCTCTCCCTCCTCACCTGGTTCTATGTCGCCGCGGGTCTCCTCATCGCGGCGATCGGCTTCACGCTCCGGCTGCGCCGCCGGCGTCGCGCGATCACCCATGAAGCACCTCCATCGGCTCTTTCGTAATCCCGTCGCGATCCTTGTCGGATTCGGGCTTGTCTTCATCGCGGTGACGGTGCACGGCATCCCGTACGCCATCGCGATGCACCAGAACTACGCCAAGACTGCGACCACAAGCGTGGTCGCGAAGCTCATCCCGCCCGCGAAGCCCACCCTCGACACGAAGCTCTACGATACGCAGCTCGAGCGGATGGCCAACTACGCCTCCACCACCGCGACCTCAAGCCGTCTCTGGCCGGTGAAGACCAGCTACCCAAAGGCTGGCGCCATCCTGCCGATGAAGCGCGTCGTCGCCTACTACGGCAACTTCTATTCCACGAGAATGGGCATCCTCGGCGAGTTCGATGAAGCGACCGTGCTCGCGCGCTTGAAGGGCGAGGTGGCGAAATGGGAAGCGGCGGACCCCGAGACGAAGGTCGTACCGGCGATCGATTACATCGCCACGACCGCGCAGCTGCACCCACAAGCGGACAAGACGTATCGCCTCCGGATGCCCGATGAGCACATCCAGCGGGCAATTACCATGGCCCGCAAAGTCAACGGCATCACCGTGCTCGAGATACAGGCAGGGCTTGCGCCGCTGCAGAGCGAGATCACTGCATTTGAGAAATACCTCGTGCAGCCGGATGTGCACCTCGCCATCGATCCCGAGTTCAACATGAAGGGCGGGGAGGCGCCGGGAACGGTCATCGGGACGGTATCGGCAAGCGACATCAACCGCGCCTCCGCATACCTCGCGGAGCTCGTACGGAAGCATGACCTCCCCCCGAAGATCCTCGTCGTGCACCGGTTCACGCAGCGCATGGTAACCGACTACCAGCTCATCGAGACGCGGCCCGAGGTGCAGATCGTCATGGTCATGGACGGGTGGGGGCCGCCCGCGAAGAAGATTAATACGTACAAGAGCTTCATCTATCCGGAGCCGGTAGAGTTCACCGGCTTCAAGATCTTCTATAAGAACGATATGAAGCCGCCGTCGGAGCGCCTGCTGACCCCCGCTGACCTCCTCAAGCTCACGCCGCGGCCGATGTACATCCAGTACCAGTAGCTGGACATCCAAGCTGAATAATGGTAGGGTAGACGCAGTCAGCGAGGAGTCACGGCCATGGGATTCTATCCCCCCACACCGGCGGCGGAGGCTCGCGCGCACATTTGGCGCTACAAGAACTGGATCAGGTTGGCGGAGGGATACCAGACCGTCTGCCCGATCGAGTGGCTCCTGAAGGGCCTCTGGCTCTTCTGGCTGCGCTCCCAGCTCGTCGACGCCGAAGAACGCGAAGAGCGCTACCGATGACTCCGAACGTGCGTAAGCGCTAAGAAGAGTCACTGCGCCGCACGGCATCAGATCACGGCCCGCCCCCAGCGGGTCGTCTTCTTTATCTCGCGGTATAATGATGCAAATATGGAGAATCCGGAACGAGTGACGTATTTCGCCGCGACCGATTCCCGCGGCAAGAAGACCCCCTTCGGTATCAAGGCCAAGGACCGCGCTCGGCACATGTACGTGATCGGGAAGACGGGCATGGGTAAATCCACGCTCCTCGAGAACATGGCCATCCAGGATATCCGCAATGGGGAAGGGATGGCCTTCATCGATCCGCACGGCAGCGCTATCGAGACCCTGCTCGATTTCATCCCCGAGCATCGGATCAAGGATGTGGTGCACTTCGCTCCCTTCGACCTCGATATGCCGATCGCCTTCAACGTCATGGAGGACGTGGGCTACGACAAGCGCCACCTCGTGACCTCGGGCCTCATGGCCACCTTCAAGAAGATCTGGCAGGACGCCTGGAGCGCCCGCATGGAGTACATCCTCACGAATACCTTGCTCGCGCTCCTGGAATACCCCGGCGCCACGCTGCTTGGGGTGAACCGCATGTACACGGACAAGGTATATCGCAAGAAGGTCGTCGAGAATATCAAGGATCCGGTGGTGAAGGACTTCTGGGTGAAGGAGTTCATGACGTACACCGACCGGTATACGCAGGAAGCGACGCCCGCCATCCAGAACAAGATCGGGCAGTTCACGAGCAACCCGCTCATCCGCAATATCATCGGGCAGCCGAAGTCCTCCTTCGATATCCGCGAGCTCATGGATCAGCGGAAGATCCTGCTCATCAACCTCTCGAAGGGGCAGGTGGGCGATGTGAACATGCGCCTCCTGGGCTCCATGCTCACCACGCGCCTCTTCCTCGGGGCCATGAGCCGGGCCGAGCTGCCGCAGCACGAGCTGGCCAAGGCTCCCAACTTCTACTTTTACGTGGACGAATTCCAGAACTTCGCGAACGAGACCTTCGCGGAGATATTGTCAGAGGCGCGCAAGTACAAGTTGAACCTCATCATCGCGCATCAGTACGTCGAGCAGATGGAGGAGGAGGTGGCGGCGGCCGTCTTCGGCAACGTCGGCACCACGATCGCGTTCCGGGTCGGGCCCTTCGATGCCGAGAAGCTCGAAGTGGTGTTCGCCCCCGAGTTCACCCCGGAGGACCTCGTGAACCTCGGGTTCGCGCAGATCTACCTCTCGCTCATGATCGACGGCATCGGGTCGCGGCCCTTCTCGGCCGTCACCATCCCGCCCATCGAGCGGCCGCCGCGCTCGTGGCGCCAGGAGGTCATCGAGGCGTCGCGGACGCAGTTCGGCAATCCTCGCGCAGGCATCGAGAAGTCCATCTATGACGAGCTCTCGCTCAATCCGGACGAGGCGGCCCCGGAGCCATCGCCCAAGCGCTACCTCCCGCCCGCAGGCAATCAGCGCCCGCGTCCTGCGGAGCCGCGCCGCGAGAACCGCGCGCCCGCGCCGCGCCAAGAGGCACGGGGCGCGCCTGCCGCAAGCGCTCGCACCGCCGACGATCTCAAGGCCATCTTGAAGAGCACCATCGCCGGCGTGAAGACCGAGAAGGAGCAGAAGACGAAGCAATCCGAGGAATCGCTCAAGTCCGCGCTCGCGGACGTGGTCAAGAAGGAGCAGCCGGCGCCGAAACCCCACACCCAACAGGCGCAGCCCAAACAACAGCAACAGCAGCAACCACGACAGGAGAACCGACGACCACAGCAACCCGAGCATACGAGGAATACGCAATCCGTATTCGAGGTTCCCGAGGACGTGCTCCGCGATATCTTCAAGGACAAGTTCTAGTGCAACCTTGTCCTCGCGGTGCTGGTATTAATACCTGAAGGATTGGAAGACCTAATCACGAGGACCATGGCAAACGCATAGTTGCCCCCGCGGGATGGACGAGGAGTCGCCATCCCGCGGGGGCCCGTTTGCCGCCCTTGCGCTCCTGCCGTATCGTAGCCGTATACATGAGCAAGATCATCCTCGTTACCGGAGGCGCCGGGTTCATCGGCTCGCACCTATGCGAACGGCTCGCGAAGACAGGGTACCGGGTCATTTCGCTCGACAATTATTTCACCGGCAGCCGTGAGAATCATGTCCCTGGCGTCGAATACCGCGAAGGGCATACGAAGGACATCGAGCAGCTCGTTCCCGAGGCCCCGGACCTCGTGTATCACCTCGGGGAATACTCGCGCGTGGAGAAGAGCTTCGAAGACATCGAGGCGCTCTGGGACCTCAATAAGACCGGCACCTTCGCCGTGCTCGAGTTCGTGCGTCGGCGGGGCGCGAAGCTGATCTATGCAGGTAGCTCCACGAAGTTCGCGGACGGGGGCATCGGCCGCGAGCAAAGCCCCTATGCGTGGGCGAAGGCGACCAATACCGAACTCGTGCGCAACTATGGCGCCTGGTACGGGATCGATTATGCGATTACCTATTTCTATAACGTTTACGGACGACGCGAGCGCGCTGGCGCCTTCGGTACCGTCATCGAGATCTTCAAGCGCAGCTATCTTGCGGGTCGTCCCATCGGACTCGTAGCGCCCGGGACCCAGGAACGTAATTTCACGCACGTCGACGATATCGTCGACGGCCTTCTCCTCGTTGGAGAGAAGGGCCATGGTGATGACTATGGGCTCGGCGATGAGCGGGCCTACTCCATCCTCGAGGTGGCGAGAATGTTCTCAGAGGATATCGTCATGCTGCCAGAGCGCTCCGGCAATCGCATGGCGTCCCTGCTCGAGACCGAGAAGGCACGAGCGCTCGGCTGGAAGCCGCAGCGCAGCCTCGCGGCGTACATCGAAGAAATCAAGCGGACCAGTAGCCCGAGCGCGCCGAAGGGGAATCGCATCCTCGTCTTCACCACGACGTTCCATCCCATCATGGGGGATGCCGAGCGAGCGCTCGCGCTCCTCATGGAGAAGATGCCCGACGTCGAGTTCGATATTGTGACCGCGATGCATACGCCGGAGGCGAGCGGTACGGCAACCTTCGGATCGAATGCACGCGTGTACCACGTGGGGTGGGGGACGCGTTTCGATAAGTATCTCCTGCCGTTCTGGGGCGCTGCCATCGGCCATCGGCTCGCGAAGGAGCACGACTACCTCTTCTCCTGGTCCGTCATGGCAAGCTACGGCACGCTCGCGGCGCTTGCGGTGCGCCGTCGCGCTACGCTTCCGCTCCTCGTGACGCTCGCAGACCAGCGCCTCTCCTGGTACGAACGGCTCTTCCTCCGGTTGGTGATGGGACAGGCCGATCAGGTGTATGCATCGCTGCCGGAACAGAGCCGCACGATCGCGTCGCTTGCCCGCCGTATGCGCGACCGCCGCTCGCTTGGCGAGGGCGATGCGTTCGCGAACCAGATCCGCTTCGCCTATGGCTCGTTCCTCGCGAAACTCCAGCAGGAGAAGCGCATGCGGGACAGCAGCTCGCGAGGTGCTTGATTTTTTGTCATTAGTATGCTGTAGTGCTCTACGAAACGGCAGCACGCCGTTGTCCTTTGAGGAAGAAAATCATGAGCGCGACCCTGCGACTCGTACCTGCGCTTGCCGCAGCCACCAAAATCCACGCCGAAGACCCGAGCAAGCCGCTCTGGCAACCTGGGTGGAAGCTCCGGGTGAACGGCGAGGAGATGCCGGCGGAGACGGACTGGGAGGTCACCTCCCGCTTCGGCGCCGTGCGCCCGGCTGTCGTCCCGCATGCGGACGGCACGCCGAATTTCGATCGCCCTCTGTATTCGGAGGCGCCGAACGTCAACATCGTCGCGTACGGGGTTGAGGATGACGGCACCGTCAGGATCGCCATCATCCGTCAGCCGCGTCCGCACGCCAATGATCCGCTCCAGCCTGGCGTCGACGGCCACGCGCCGGTCGTCTTCGGCCAGATCGCGATGGGCTTCCTCGAGAAGATCATCGGCGAGACGGCCGAAGAGGCTGCGCAACGCGAGACCGACGAGGAGACCGGCGGCTGCCATGTTCTTAGCATGTTCCAGCCGGCCTACCCCTACCACAACCCGAATCCAACCTTCGTCGACACCTGGTCGGACCTGTGGTTCGTGCAGGTCAACCTGAAGCGCATCAATGAGCTGAAGTTCGACCGCAACGAGCCGATCTTCTCGGCTGAATACGTCACGGTGGAGGAGCTCTTCAGCCGCATCAAGAGCGGCGTCGATGCCGACGGCGCCGTGTACCGCATGTGCACGGCCAATTCGATCCTCATGATCTTCTTCGCGACCTTCCCGCAGTACCTGGCCGGCGTCGTCGGCAAGGAGCTCGCCGCCGTCTAACGAGGGCGCGGCAGGGAACTATGGTCAGGCGGCCGCGCGAGCGGCCGCCTTTTCCTTTTGTGGCAATCACGCTAGGCTTTTGCTCATGAAGAAGGTCCTCATATTCGATATGCAGTACTACCCCTTCGTCGGGGGAGCGGAGGTCGCGATCAAGGAGATCACGGATCGGATACCCGCTGGGGAGGTCGAGTTCCACCTCGTTACCTGCCGGTTCGATTCCACCATCCCGAAGACGGAGCGCCTCGGGAACGTCACCGTGCACCGCATCGGGTTCGGGGTCCCGCATCCGGGCATCGGGGACCTCAAGAAGTTCCCGCTCCACCTCAACAAGCACGTGTACCAGCTTCTGGCGGCGTGGGAGGCGCTCTGGCTCCATCGGCGTTACCGCTACGACGGCACCTGGGCGATGATGGCGCACTCCGCCGGCATCCCGGCAGGAATCTTCAAGGCGCTCAATCCGAAGGTGCGGTACCTACTGACGCTGCAGGAGGGCGATCCGCCCGAATACATCGAGGGGCTCATGCGCCCCGTGATGCCGCTCTTCCGCCAGGGCTTTACGAAGGCCGATGAGCTCCAGGCAATCTCTACCTTCCTCCTGCGGTGGGGGAAGCGGATGGGATTCAGGGGCGAAGGTATCGTTATCCCGAACGCGGTGGATACGGCGCATTTCGCAAAGCCGATACCAGACACAGACGTGCGCGCCATGCAGGAGAAGCTCGGCAAGAAGGAGAGCGATGTCTTCCTTGTCACGACCTCGCGCCTCGTGCATAAGAACGCGGTGGACGATGTCATCCGCGCGCTCCCGCTCCTTCCGGAGCATGTCTCGTTCATCGTCTTCGGCATCGGGCCGGACGAAGAGATGCTCAAGGGACTCGCCACGGAGCTCGGGGTTGCGCACCGCGTGCAGTTCCGGGGGCAGATCGGGCATGCAGAGATGCCGGTTGCGCTCAGGGCCTGTGATATCTTCATCCGCCCGTCGCGCTCGGAGGGCATGGGCAATTCCTTCGTCGAGGCGATGGCCGCCGGGCTTCCGGTCATCGCGACGCAGGAAGGCGGCATCGCGGACTTCCTCTTCGACGAGAAGCGCAATCCCGATAAGGAACCGACTGGCTGGGCGGTCTCGAAGGATAGCCCTGAGGAGATCGCTGGGGCTGTGCGGGACATCATCGCGAATCCCGAGAAGGTGCAGCGGGTAACCGCGACCGCCAAGGCCATGGTTATCGAGCACTATGACTGGAATACGGTCGCCGCATCGATGCAGAGTCTCTTCCGGCGCCTGCTTCGCTAAGCCATGAAGCTTCTTATTGCGTCTCCCATCGGGCTTCAGGATATCGGGGGGCCGGCAACCGTCGCGCGCGAGCTTTCCCGCGTGTATGAGGAGCATGGGGACGATGTCCGGGTGATCACGCCCTCATGGTTCGAGAAGCGCCTGCCCATCGGAGTGCGGCAGCTCGTGCTCTTCATCCGGGCGATCCCGACCGTACGATGGGCCGATGCCGTCCTCCTTCTCGATCCGGTATCCACGGGGCTCGCGGTCGCCCCATTGGCGCGGCTCCTGAAGAAGCGCTCCGTCCTTCGGGTCGGCGGAGATTTCCTGTGGGAGATGCACGCGAACCGCGTACGCGAACCGATCCGTCTCTCCGAGTTCTATGCGATGCCGCGCGTGCTCACGCTCCGCGAGCATCTCATCCATGAGGCCACGCGCTTCACGCTCGCGTTCGTTGACCACATCGCGTTTACGACCGCCTGGCAGGAGCGCATCTGGATGGAGCCATACAATCTTTCGGGAAGGTCCACAAGCGTCGTCGAGAGCGGGGTGCCGGAGCCCATGGAGGCTGCGACAACCGATACTTCCTCGAAGGTATTCCTTGCAGCGTCCCGCGGTCCGTACCTCAAGAACGGCGATCTCCTCGCCGAGCTCTGGCCGAACATTCAGATGCGGCATCCGGAGGCGGAGCTCGATACCACACCCCGTCCGCCCGAGGCGTACCGGCAGGCGCTGGCTGCCTCCTATGCGCTCATCCTCCCGTCCATCAGCGATGTGTGCCCGAACGCCGTACTTGAAGCCATCGCCTACGGGAAGCCCTTCATCACGACCAAGGATACCGGCCTCTACGAGCTCTACCCCGAGAGCGGCATGTTCGTGGATACGCGGGATCCGAATGAGATCGTGGCCGCGATCGAGAAGCTCCTCGATCCGGCAGGCTACCGGGATGCCGTAGCACGTATGAGGAGCTCCCGGCGCAGGCGTACCTGGGAAGATGCGGCGGCCGAATTCAGGACGCTCCTTGCGGTACCATGACCAGCATGAAGGCGCTCTTCATCGGCTCGGATCCGACCATTTTCACGCCGGAGAGTCCCGCACGCACGCGCCTTAAACGGTATGCTGCGGAGATTGGCACGCTCCATGTGCTCTCGCGTGGCCCGCATGCGACGGACCTCGAGGACGGTCCACTTCACCTCCATGCCGTCGACGGCGGGAAGCTCGCGGCGCTCCACGCGATGCAGGGCAAAGCTCGGAGGCTCATCAAGGAACAGGGCATCGAGATCGTCTCCGCGCAGGACCCCTTCGAGCATGGCTGGGTGGCGTATCAAGCGAAGAAGGGCACGAGCGCGAAGCTCCATCTCCAGGTCCATACCGACTTCTGCTCGCCCTGGTTCGTGAAAGGGACGATGCTTCGCGCGGCGCACGTGCAGATGCCTGTTTTGAATACGATACGGCGCAGCATCGCGGATCGGATCATCCCACGGGCCGATGGCATCCGGGCCGTCTCGGAGCGCGTGAAGGCGTCCCTCATCGGACGGTACGGGGATCGACCGATCAGCGTCATCCCGATTGCCGGTCCCGAATCGCTCCCGCCGAGGGTCGCGCTCCCGCCCCACCCGTTCTCCTTCGCTTTCGTGACGGTCGGGCGGCTCGAGCCCGAGAAGCGCATCGAGGATGCGATCGATGCGCTCGCGCGGGTGGCGCGCACGTATCCTATGGTCGGCCTCATCGTGATCGGGGATGGAAGGAGCCGGCGGCGCCTCATGAAGCGCGCACGCATGCTCGGGCTCGGTGAGCGCGTCATGTTCCTCGGCTGGCGAAGCGATGCGCTCGGGCTCATGCAGAGCGCGCAGGCCTATATCCAGACGAGCGCCTACGAAGGATACAGCCTCACCCTGCTCGAAGCGGCGCGCGCCCGCGTGCCCATCATCACGACCGATGTGGGCATCGTCGGCGAGGTATTCACGGGGTACGAGGACGTGCTCGTGGCTCCCGTCGCGGATCCCGCGGCGCTTGCGGTCCATATCGCGGGGCTCGTCGAGGACGTGCAGGCCCGGCAATCGCTCGTCCGGAACGCGGAGCGCAAGGCTGCGGCGCATCTCGCATCAATCGGGGACCAGCCCGCGAGGATCGCCGAGGACCTCGCCCGCACCCTCGCGGCACCCCGCTAGGTTAGAGGGAGCATAGCCATACGTGGTATCCTCTCGAACAAGAGCTATGTCGCAGGCAGAGACCATCTACGAGGCGCACCATAAGGCGCGGCGCGCGCCCGGCTTCAGCATCCTCAAGGACGACCGGGGCGCCTTCATCCGTGAGGCGGTCGGGACGGGGAAGCGCATCCTCGATATCGGCTGCCGAGACGGAGCACTCACACGCACCTTCATGGAAGGGAATACGGTCACGGGCGTTGATGTGGACCGCGAGGCGCTCGCGCGCGCGGGCGAGCTCGGCATCGAGGCGATCCAGATGGATCTCTTGGGAGATTGGGAGGAGCTCGGGGATCGTCAATTTGATGCGGTGGTCGCGGGCGAGATCCTCGAGCACCTCTATTTCCCGGAGCAGGTGGTCTGCAAGATCCGGAGCCGGCTGAAGGAGGACGGCGTGCTCGTGGGCTCCGTACCCAACGCATTCAGCCTGAAGAACCGGCTCCGCTACCTGCGCGGCACGAAGAAGCACACGCCACTCTCGGACCCGACGCATATCAACCAGTTCAGCGCGCCGGAGCTCGAGGCGCTTCTTGCGCGCCACTTCCGGGAGGTGACCGTGACTGGGCTCGGGCGGTACACCCGGCTCGCGAAGCTCTCCCCGAACTTCTTCGCCTTCGACCTCGCGTTTGTCGCACGCCCCTAGTATGCGGATCGGATTCATTGGCCAGGGGTACATCGGCAAGAACTACGCCGACGACTTCGAGAAGCGCGGGTACGACGTCGTCCGGTACGCGCTCGAGGAGCCGTACGTACAGAATAAGGAGCTCATCAAGGACTGCGACGTCGTCTTCATCGGCGTGCCGACTCCGACCGTGCCGGACGGCGCGGGCGGCATCCGTTTCGATGACTCGATCGTGCGTGGGGCGGTCGGGCTCGTCGGGGTAGGGAAGATCGCCGTGATCAAATCGACCGTGCTGCCCGGCAGGACCGTTGATATCCAGAAGCAGTATCCGGACCGCATCGTCATCTATTCGCCCGAGTTCCTGCGCGAGGTCCGGGCTGCGGAGGACGTCGCGAACCCGTTCGCCAACATCATGGGCGTCGCGGTGGAGGACGACCTGCACCGGGAAGCTGCGGAGACCGTGATCGCGATGCTGCCGCCGGCGCCCTATGCCTCCATTATCACGAGCACGGAGGCGGAGCTTGTGAAGTACGCGCATAACGGCAGTGGGTATACCCAGATCGTCTTCTTTAATTTCATGTACGACCTCGCACAGAAGCTCGGGTACGATTGGGAGCGGATCGGCGAGGCGCTCCGGGCCGATCCGCTCATCTCCCATACGTATTCCAACCCCGTGCATAAAGCAGGGCGCGGCGCGGGCGGCCACTGCTTCGTGAAGGATTTCGCGGCGCTCCGGCATATGGCGGAGAAAGAGCTCGGAAGCGATCACCCGTCGGTGCGCACGCTCCAGGCGGCCGAAGCGGCCAACCGCGCGATCCTTGCGCAGAGCGGGAAGGACAAGGAGATCGTCGATGGGGTCTACGGGCCCTCCGCCTGACCTATGCAGCTCCTCATCACGACGCAGATACTGGACCGAAGCGATCCGGTGCTCGGCTTCTTCCATGCATGGGTCGCTGCCCTTGCGAAGGAATGCGAGCAGGTGACCGTTATCGCGCTCTCGGTCGGCGAGCATTCGTTGCCAGGGAATGTAGCGGTCCGCTCGCTCGGGAAGGAGAACGGCAGGCGGGGGAAGCTTACGTATGCCGCGACGTTCCAGGACCATCTGCGAGAGCTCGATGGCACCTACGATGCCGTCTTCGTGCATATGAATCCCGAGTATGTCCTCCTCGGCTTCCCGTTCTGGCGCGGCAAGAAGGTCGCGCTCTGGTACAACCACGACCATGGCGGATGGAAGCTCAAGCTCGCGTCGTACTTCGTCGATGCGCTCCTCCATACCTCGCCCTATGCCGCAAGCGCAGGGACGAAGAAGTCGCAGCAGATGCCAGCAGGCATCGATACGCAGGTCTTCCGACCGCAGGGCGTAGACGTGCGACTAAAGAGCATTTATTTCCAGGGCCGCGTGAGCAGGTCCAAGCGCGTGCACGTGCTCCTTGAGGCGCTCCGTTCCGTTCCTGGGGCGACGGTAACGCTCGTCGGTCCTGCGGAACCCTCGTATGAAGCGATGCTCCGGAGCGAGTTCAAGGACCTCATTTATGGCGGACGGGTGACCTTCTACGGCCCGGTCCCGAACGCAGAGACGCCTGCCTTGTACGCGGCGCATGCGGTGAGCGTGAACCTCACCGCTGCCGGCAATTACGATAAATCGGTGCTCGAGTCGATCGCCTGCGGCACGCCCGCGCTCGTGTCGAGCCCGGCATTCGCGGACCTCGTTCCCGAGCCCTGCTATTTCAAGGAGAACGATCCGGCATCCCTTGCCGAGACGCTCCGGCGCATACTCGCGCTCTCTTCCGAAGAGCGCCGCATGCTGACCGATGCGGGCAGTGCACGCATCCACGAGGAGCACTCGCTCGGAGCGCTCACGAGGGCGATCCTCGAGGTCTACCGCAGGCCATGAAGCTCCTCTACGCGACGTCGATGACCTATCCCTCGGCGCTCGCCAACCGCGTGCAGACCCTGGAGACGGCGCGCGCGCTCGCGGCGAGGCTCGGCAGCGATTTTACGCTCGGCGTCTCAGCGGGAAATCCCAATATGCCGGTAAAGGTTATGGGAAGCGCGCCAAGCCCCCTGCTTGCGCTGCGCTATCTCTCGCTCATCCGGCGCGAAGGCTACACACACGTCCTGCTTCGGGAGGAGCGGCTCCTTTTCTTCCTGGCGCTTTATGCGAAAACGCTCGGCATCCCGGCCCGTTTTTACCTCGAAGCGCATTCCATATACCGTGATCTGCTCCTTGCGCCTGCACTGCGCAGTGCCACTGGAATCATCGCAATCACGAACGGGCTTCGCGAGGACCTGATCAAGGAGTTTGGCATACCGTCCGCGAAGGTCGCGGTCGTGCCGGACGCGGTCGATGCCGCTGCCTACGAAAGGGTCGAATCCAAGGAGGCGGCTCGCAGGCGGCTTGGGCTTCCACAGGACGCGCCGCTCGTCATGTACGCCGGCAGACTCGACGGGTGGAAGGGGTTGGAGACGCTCCTCGCTGCGGAGCTACCCGAGCATACCGAGCTCGTGATCATCGGCGGGAAGCCTCCTGAGGTGGAGACGCTGCAGCGCCGGCATCCGAAGGTCCGCTTCCTTGGTCAGCGGCCGTACGAAGAGCTTCCGCAGAATCTCGCCGCAGCGGACGTGGTTGTGCTCCCGAATACCGCCCGGGAGGCCATCTCCGCCCGGCACACCTCACCCCTGAAGCTCTTTGCGTACCTGGCTTCTGGAACGCCGCTCGTTGCCTCGGATCTGCCCTCCATACGAGAGGTCGTGGACGAGGCGAGTGTGACGCTCGTCGCTCCTGACGATCCGGCAGCGCTTGCTGCGGGCATCGCCTCGGTCCTTGCGGACCCGGAAGCGGCTGCAGTCCGCGCCGCTCGCGCCCGCGAGCTCGTCCAGGACTACACCTGGGAGAAGCGCGCCGAGCGCCTCCTCGCGTTCATCGGGAGGTAGGTACGACGGCGCAATCCGCGACCCGGGAGAGGAGCGCCCCGTCTTTTTCATAGAAGGGCCTCGTGCATTCGATGCTCTCTACGGCCTCCGGCACCTGGAGCCCTGACCCGCCGATCCCGTGCGCGATGTACGCGATGCCGCGCTCGGCCAGATATGCCTCGAGCGTCCCTTTGCGGACCGCATCCACGTACGCCTGGTTGTTCGCGAGGCCCGTGAGGCTATATACCGGAACGCGGCTATAGAACGCGACGACCCCGTCCTTGAACTCCGCTGCCGCTTCGCCATCGGCGGCCTGCCGATCGAGCTCCTCGGCGATCGCCTGGTTCGGGGTGATCCAATCGGTCACGATGCGGTTCGCGTGGCCAAGCGGTACGGCAACTGCAAAGGCAACAAGTACGAGTGCTGTGGAGATGCGCCGGTATCTACCGGGGACATCGGTCCACAGATCATGCACGAGCAGCCCGAGCGCAAGCGCCGCGCCGAAGAAGGGGAGCGCGCCGTACCATGCGCCGATCCCCGAGACGTAGAAAAGATTGTACGTGAAGAGGGCAATGGACCCGATGAAGAGCGCCGGAACGAGTTCCTGGAGCGGACGACGCTTCAGCATGCGGTATACGAGGTACGCCCCCATCGCCGCGATGCCGGCGATGAACATCTTGAGGAGCGGGAGCGATGCTGCCCAGTTCGGGAGCACATGGGGGAGCGAGGACTTCAGCTGTCCCGAGAGCGGGAGGAGCGTGCCGTCATACGTGAGGTTGATGGCGAAGATGATGCCGAGGGCCGCAAAGACGGGGAGCGACAGGGCCATGAACGTGCGTACGTGCCCGATGAGCCCGTTGATCGAGCGGTCCTGCATGAGCATCCGGTATGCGAATACGAGATAGAGCGCCGCGACGAAGAAGATCGCATCGAGCCGCGCGAATAGCGCAAGCGCAAGCGCCGCGCCAAGGAGGAGGAGCGAAGGGGTGTCGCCCGGCTCGACCTTCGCGAGATACAGATAGGTTGCGAGCGAAAGCGCGAAGAAGAGGAGCGAGGACTCCATGCCGTTATTGAGTGCACCCGCGGCCTGGCTCGTCAGCGTGAGCAGGAAGATCACGGCCGTCGGCATAAAGCCGAGCGCACGGTATAGGAGGAACAACCCGCCGAGGATGAAGAGCGCATTCAGGATGAACGACGCCGCAGGAAGCGCGGCCCCAACCCCGGGATACAGCGGCAGGAGCAGGAAGTAGTAGCCCGGATGGATGCCGGTCGTGTGATCCACGCCCGAGTACGAATAGAGGAGCTCCGATTCATGGAACTCCTTCGCCATCGCGAAATAGGTAAAGCTGTCGGGCGCGAGATACCGATGCAGGTGCGTTGCCTGCCACGCGGTCAGGAGGATGAAGGCACCGGCGGCGATGGCGATGCCGATATGCCGCCGGTCCATGGCTAAAAGAAGCGCTTGGCTATAGAAAGTACGCCCTGCTTCCAAGGGACGCGGTGCGTCACGCCGCTTGCGCCCGCGAATTCGTCCCGCTTGCCGAGATACCACTCGTAGTTGCGGACCAGGGCGTCCTTGTTGGAGTACTTGGGCTTCCAGCCGAGCTTCTGTTCCGCCTTGTCGATCGAGACGAAGCTATCCTTGGAGGCCGTCTCGTACACCCACTTATACAAGGGGGAGAGCTTGAAGAATTCCAGCACCCGGAGCGTCCAGATCATGGGGGCGGCCGGGAAGCCGCGGATCTTCTTCCCGAAGCCCGCGCGGTCGAGCACGGCCTGGTAGTCCTCCTTCATGGTGGTGAACTCCTTCGCCCCGATGTTGAAGGTATCGTTGGCCTGCTCGGGCGGGAGGATGGAAGCGAGGTAGATAGCTTCGCAGAGGTCCTCGACATCGAGCAATTGGTAGCGATTGTTCCCGCTCCCGATCATGGGGAAGCCCTTGCCGTCGGCGGCCCAATCGTAGAAGAGGGCGAAGACTCCGAGGCGCTCGGGACCGACGAAGGACTTGGGCCGGATGATGGGCACGATCATC
>DASPKG010000007.1:0-9934 GCA_035628215.1 Minisyncoccota bacterium | reverse complement strand
CTCATTGAACATGGTTACGACTGGCTCGCGTTCGACCGGCGTCGTCTCAACCGGCGCATCAGTTGTATCGATTGACATTGCTACATCAGCTGCGACATCTCCTACGGCTGGCACTTTGAGTGAACCAAGTGCCTGCGTCGTATTGCCGAAGAGGTTCCCGATGCCTGAGATCAGGGCCGCAAGGTCGGCAACGATTGCGAGACCGATGAGTGCCACCGAAAGGAGAAGGATGAGCGCTCCGGCGAATCCGAAGAACTCGATCGCCGTTATGCCGGCCGCGCGGCCGATCGAACCACCAAGGGTTTCTGACGCCATACCAAAGAGGACGACGACGGACACGACGATGAGGGCAGCCCCGAGCGCGGTAAGAGGCTTCACGAAGGAACGCTCGAACATAATCGCAATGCCGGTAAGCACCATGAGTATCGGAATAAGAAACGATCCAAGGCCGATCATTCCGAAGCCCCAAGCGAAGAGCGCCTCGCCGGCAAGGCCCGCAAGACCGAATGCTGAGAGCCCGAAGATGAGGCCAAAAGCTATGAGCGCAATGCCGCCCGCGATACGCGCGAGCTTTTTAGGAGCCTCCACCTCTTCCTTCTTTTTGCGTCCCATTTTCAGCATTCTAACACTCGTGCTGTGGATAAGACGCATAAGCTACCTGCACCTCTAATCGGTCGGGGAACCCGTTGTAAGGACGCCAGCGCTCCCAGCGCCGCCTTTGACGGACATCGCCCGAAGCGTATACTTGTCCTTGATTTAAAGGACAGAATCAATGACCGATAAAGGACACAACAGGGAAAAGGACATGAGGAATTCATCGACGAACGATGCTCATTTCGATACCTTTGTCCTTGATAAAGGTATATTCTCAAATGTATTTGATAAGGACATCAGGAGGGTATACATCTATAAGAAGGCAGAACGTCTCGCCAAAGCGATCCACCTCGTTGCTCCTGCCTTCAGAAATTCCCTGGCGCTCCGTGAGAAGCTCGACCTAATAGCGATTGGGCTTGTGGATGCGGCAGTGCTTCCACCCGCCCTTGCGCGAACGGCCCTCTCCCGGGAGCTCCTCGCACTCTCCTCAGTGCTTTCCATTGCCCGGGCAGGGGGCCTGCTCTCGCCAATGAACGCTGATCTTATTGCGAGAGAATCTCATCTTCTGCTTCAGGAGGTTGCCTCCTACGAAGAGCCGCGTCTCGCTCTACCGGATGCGCCCACGTTAGCGGCGCTCGCCAAGTCTGCGGAAGGCCAGATGCGGCAGATTACAGAGCGTCCGGTCCGGCAAGCGCCGCAGGCTGCTCATAAAGGACAGTCGATATCGGACAATAAAGGACATAACTCACGAAAAGCAGCCATACTCGAGATCCTGAATGACAAGGGGCCGTCCTATATAAAGGATATATCGGTTATCGTTCGGGATGTCAGCGAAAAGACGATCCAGCGGGAACTCCAGGCCTTGGTTGCTGAGGGAAGGGTGGTTCGGTCTGGTGAACGCCGATGGACCACCTACTCCCTTAAGGACAGCATAGCCACCAACTAAGCTCTACATTGACTTTTAAGCTCATCTGGCCTAGGATTAAGGATGTGGGAACTATGGGGGACAGGAAATAGGAAAGGCCACTGCCGAAAGGCGGGAGGCCCCTTTTACGTTTCCAAACCCGGCGGTTATCCACATTGAAATATCAGGAACCCGCGTAATTGCTCGGTATACTGTCTCCCATACAGACACGAGCTGGTGCGTACTCCTGAACGACTGAATCCTTGATAAAGGAATAGGGATTTACGGGGCTTATGGTTCGTAAGAACCCATGAGCTTAGCCGTCTGCCTACCGGTGGGCGGGTGCAGCACGAATGCGGTACTCAGTTACGGATGAACGCAGAACGAAAACTCACTTTGCCAGCTAGCCGATGGGGCGCGCGTCGATAGAGCGCTCTGTTGGTCTAGTAAGGAAAACAGGTTTATCGCCGAGCGGGCCGACAGGTCCGCAAAGCACAATTACAAAGAAAGATACGGATGCGTATGCGATGCACTATTACTAATCGCGTTGCATACGTATCTCAGGAAACATAAATTAAAAACGCAATTGTTATGTCTATTGCAAACAACAACATTGTTGCTCGTGTAGCAGCAGTGGTGGCAGGTCTTGGCCTCGTTGCATCGACCTTCGCTTTCGCTCCCGCAGCGAGCGCGCAGTCGTCGACCGAAGCTCAGATCCAGGCCCTCATGGCCCAGATTGCAGCGCTTCAGGCGCAGGCAGGAGGTTCGGCTTCGGTCACCTTCACCCGCGACCTCACTCTCGGTTCCACTGGAGCTGATGTGACCGCGCTTCAGAACTGGCTCATCAAGAACGGCGCTTCGATCCCGGCTGGCGCAACTGGTTACTTCGGTGCCCAGACCCAGGCGGCTCTCGCCAAGTGGCAGGCTTCGGTGGGTATCACCCCCGCAGCTGGTTACTTCGGTCCGATCACCCGCGCTAAGGTGAACGCAGCAGGTGGCTCGACTGGTGGCAGCACCGGCGGCTCAACCGGCGGCAACACCGGCGGGGATCTCGAAGGCGGTGCAGGTTCGGTTGATTCCTACGAACTCATGGGCTCCCTCAACTCTGAGGAGGTCGGTGAGGACGAGGAGGATGTCGAGGTTGCAGGTCTCGAGATCGAGGCTGATGAGGGCTCTGACCTTGAGTTCACCGCAGTGCGCCTCGTCTTCGATGAGGGCACCGCAGGTTCGGACTTCGAGGACTACGCTTCTGAAGTCTCGGTTTGGTTCGATGGCGAGGAAGTCGCTCGCGTCGACGGTGATGAGTTCAATGACGACAACGACTGGACCGCAACCATCTCTCTCGATGGTGCAGTCCTCGAGGCAGGTGAGACCGGCGAGCTTACGGTCGCTGTTTCTGGTCAGGAGAATCTCGATTCCGATGACCTGAGCGACACGTGGACCGTTGACTTCCGCCAGGTCCGCTTCATGGACGCTGATGGTGCAACGATCTCGGAGGACCCTTCGACGGGTACCCGTACGTTCTCCTTCGTGTCCTTCGCTTCGGCAGCTGATGTCGAGCTCAAGTTCGCTGAAGATGATGACGACATCAATGATGCTCGCACCGTCGAGGTGGACGCAACCGATGACACGAACGATGTTGAGGTTCTCTCCTTCACCGTTGAGGCTGAAGGTGACTCCGACATCACCATCGATTCGCTCGTCGTATCGGTGACCTCCACCGAGGCTACGGGTAACGATCCCGATGACCTCATCTCCGCTATCCACCTCGTGGTGGACGGTGAGGAAGTGGCATCTGAGACCCTCAGCACCTCTGACACCGACAACGGCGAAGAGAAGGTTGTCTTCGATGACCTTGCTTGGACCGTTGACGCTGGTGAGACCGTTGAGGTCATGATCACCGCAGACTTCTACTCGATCGCTGACACGCTCGATGCAGGCGACTCGGTCTCCTTCGCTATCACGGAGGCAGAAACCGATTCCTCTGACTTCGATGCTGAGGATGAGTCGGGTGAGGATCTGTCTGACGCAGAGGTCACTGGCTCGGCTTCGTCCGGCGCCTTTGAGCTCCGCGCAGCGGGCATCATGGTGTCCTTCGTCTCGGCTTCCGAGGAAGTGACTGCCAACGACAACGCAGCTGACAACGACGTCGGTACCTTCCGTATCGTCTTCAATGTCACCGCGTTCGGTTCGGATGTGTACCTCTCGCGTGCAGCCGCTGCTACGACCGCTACCACGATCGCAGCAACGACCGACACCGCAGGTCACCTCTACCTCGTGGAGGATTCTGGCACCGCAACCACCGATGACCTTACGGACATCGTGACTGAGATGGGTGATGCAACCGAGGCTTCCTCGAACAACTACCTCCTCCAGGAGGACGAGGAGACTGAGATCACCATCACCGTGGTCCAGACCAACGACACTGCAGAAGACGATGGTATCTACCGCGTGCTTCTCAAGGCGATCGCATGGGCAACCAGCGACACCACGACCTGGAACGTCTACGACTTCGATCTCGAAGACTTCAAGACTGACCCGGTCAACCTCAACTAATCACGGTTAGTTGGCTGAACTAAGAAGCGCTACGGCACTGCTTAGCTAGGCAAGCAAAAAGCCACCCTACGGGGTGGTTTTTTGCGTTCTACATTGCTAAGCTTCCCCCATGAAAACCACCGTGGCAGGGACGCTCGCAGCGATCGCGGTAGCCCTGCTCCCGTTCATTACGTCCAACCAGATCTTCTACGGGCCCGTGAACGCCAAGTTCTTCTTCGTGCTTTTCGTCATCGATCTCCTCGCGCTCATCGCCGCGCACCAATTCTATAAGCGAAAGGAAGGAATCAAGGCGCACGGCCGCTGGCTCCTCTTCGCGCTTATCTTCGCGACGGTTGTGCAGGTGCTCGCGACCCTGACCGGCGTCTTCCCGGAACGCTCGCTCTGGTCCGACATCTTCTGGTCAAGCGGCGTCCTTTTCCTCATCCACCTCGCATTCCTCGCGTTCTTCCTCGCGGAGCTCCTGAACGAGCAGGATTGGTCCCTCATCCGCAGGGCTGTCGCCGTCTCCGCAGGCGTCTTCTCGGCGCTGCTGATCATCGGGGCGCAGGGCTTCGGCGCGACCGGCCCCTTCCTCTGGTTGAACCTTTCCGAGAACGGCCTCACCTTCGGGAACGAGACCTACGCCGGCGCCTACCTCCTCCTCGCCTTCGGCTTAGGGACGATCGAGCTCCTGCGGACCCGTGAGTGGGGGAGGGGGAGGATTGTGCTACTGGTATCGGTGATCCTGATAGCGCTCTCGCCCCTCATGTCGAATCTGCCTGCGATCGCTTCGATCGCCGAGCGACCCGCTGCACTGCTTGGCCTTGCACGCGCCTCAAGCGCCGCCATGTTCTTTATTCTTCTCTTCCTTGCGGGATACTTCCTCATCCGCAAGCTCGCACCGAAGAAGGCCGGTCGCCTCGTGCTTGCGTGGGGAGCGGTGCTCGTGCTTGGCGCAGCCACAGGCATCGGACTTCTCTTTACGCCAGGGAGCGCGGTCCAGCAGGCCTACATCGAGGAGTCGACCGCGGCCCGCATCATCGTATGGGACGCGAGCATGAACGCGATCGCCGAGCGGCCCATCCTCGGCTGGGGCCCGGAGAATTTCAATTACGCGATCGAGCGCCATTTCGATACCCGGCTCTTCCAGGACGAGAACCTCGCCGAGATCTGGTTCGAGCGCGCCCACAACGTGTTCATCGACACGCTCGTGGGCGCAGGTGCGCTCGGGCTGATCTCGTTCGCGATTCTTCTCCTGCTCTCGCTCGTCGTCATCCGTCGCGCGCACAGAAAAGGGCTCATCGGGGACGCCGAAGCTGCGCTCCTCGCCGCGCTCCTGTTCGCGCATGTGCTCCAGCTCCAGACCGGCTTCGATACGATCGGCAGCTACACTTTGCTTGCAATCGTCCTCGGGTACCTCCTCTGGCTCGAGCGAGGCCTGCTCCCGGCAGCGGGCACACCCTCACGTATCGTTCGCAAAGGAACTGTCGCAGTGCTTGTCGTGCTTGCGGCCGGCAGCCTCATCTTCTGCGTCCTCAACGAATATACGCGCCAGGCAGCGTTGCCGGATACGTTCTCGGCGCGTACGCTCGCCGCGCAGGCCGAGAACCGGGAGAAGTCGCTCGAGCGCCTCTCGAGCTTCGAATCCCTGCGGCTCTCGTCCGCTTCGTTCATCAAGGGATCGCTTGCGGTCATCGCGGAGCGCTCGACCGAGGAGCGCCGCGCGAGCATCCTCGCGGTCGCGCATGCGTACGAGGAGCGGTACCAGGAGTACCTTGCGGAGCAACCCGACCATTACCGCGCGCAGATGAACTACGCGTACCTCTTGCTCGTCATGACGACCTTGGGCGAGGACCGCGTCGATGACGCCAAGCGCGCGATCGAGCGCGGATACGAGCTTTCGCCCGGGCATCCGCTCACCTTCGTCCTCGATGCGCTCGCTGAGCTCTACCGAGGCGATCTTGCCGAATCCCGCCGATTGCTCGACGAGGCAGCTGCGATCAATCCGGACAGCGAGTTCACGGAGGAAGCGCGGACCTATTTCGAGGAACAGTACGCGCTCTTCCCGAACATTACCGTTATGAAGCTCACGAACCTCTAATATGCGAAATCTTTCAGCGAAGCAGTGGTACTGGATTGGCGGGGGAGCGACGGCGCTTCTCCTTGCGGCCGCAGTCTATTTCCAACTCGCCTCGACGACCGGCACGCTCGGTGGCGACACCGCCACAACCCAAGGCCTGCCGCCCGAGCCCGCCTTCTCACTTCCCACGGGCGCGACCGCGGTCGATGACTACGCCTTCACGAAGCCCGACGGTGTCTACTTCCGATCCCTGAACGACCCCGAGCCGCTGCGCATCCCGGATGCGGACCCTGCGACCTTCATGCGTCTGATCGAGTCGAGGTCCTACGCGACCGACGCAGTCGTCCGCGACTGCGGCGGGCCCGCGACCTATACCTTCTACGGCGATGCCGAGCGTGTGTACATGCACCAGTACTGGCGGGTGCCGGACAAGTTCCGTTCGAGCCGCATCGAGGTCTTGGTCGGTGCGGACCGCCCGAACTTCCAGGTGAACGAGGACCATACCGCGACGGATGGCGCGCGCCTCTATACCATCAATCATCAGGTCTCGACCACTTCGACCTGCTGGCTCATGCTCTCGCGGAGCGAGCTATAATCCCCGCATGCAGTACTTCATCCACTTCCTGAAGTTCGTGGCGGGATTCATTGTCATCCTTGTCGCCGCCCTCGCGATCATCCGCCTGGTCTCCTAGTTGCCTGCCGGCCCGGGGAAGGGTATAGTGCCCCCGTACGGACCGAAGACAGCAGGCATCCATAAGCCCTGCCGAGGAACGACGGAAGCCGATTTACGGCTCCCGGTCGATTGTCTCCTCGAAGGTCCCGCAAGGGACTTTCGCCGTTTCGTACAACCAACCAACAGAGCTATGGCAATTACCAAGGCAAAGAAAGGAGAGATCGTTGAGAAGATCACGGACGCGCTCAAAGACGCGGCCTCGGTCGTGTTCGTCCACTTCAAAGGGCTCTCGGTCGCGGACACCGCCCTGATGCGCAAGACGCTGCGCGAGCAGGGCATCGGCTACTACGTGGCCAAGAAGACCCTCATGCGCCGCGCCCTGACTGGCGCAGGCATCAAGGGAGAGCTCCCGGAGCTTCCGGGCGAGATCGCGATGGCCTGGAGCTCAGGCGACGCCACGCTCCCGGCCCGCGAGATCTACGAGCACGGCAAGAAGCACAAGGACGCGCTCACCATCATGGGCGGCGTGTTCGAAGGCATGTTCAAGGATAAGGCGGCGATGAACGCCATCGCGACCATCCCGCCCGTACCGGTGCTCCGCGGCATGTTCGTGAACGTGATCAACTCACCGATCCAGGGTTTTGTGATCGCACTCGATCAGGTGCGTGAGAAGAAAGCAGCGTAACCAAGAATATATGGCAGATGACGTAAAGCAGGAGGAGACCGCGGTCGAAGAGACCGCCCTCCCCGCAGAAGAGGCAGCTCCGGCTGCCGAGGCACCGGCCGCCGAGGCGGAAGTCGAGGTTCCGGCGCAGTTCAAGGCGATCGTCGAGGCGGTCGAGAAGATGACCGTGCTCGAGCTCTCGGAGCTCGTGAAGGTCTTCGAGAAGAAGTTCGGCGTGTCCGCGGCGGCGGTCGCGGTCGCAGGGCCCGTAGCCGGCGGTGCAGCAGGGGAGGAGGCAAAATCCTCGTTCACTCTCGAGCTCACCGACGCGGGTGCGAACAAGATCCAGGTGATCAAGGCCGTGAAGGAGGTGCTCGGCCTCGGGCTCAAGGAGGCGAAGGACCTCGTCGACGGCGCGCCGTCCGTTCTCAAGGAGAACGTCGGCAAGGACGATGCCGAGGAGGTGAAGAAGAAGATCGAAGAGGCGGGCGGCAAGGTTACCTTCAAGTAACGACAACCCCCACGACGGAAGATGCCCGCGACAGCGGGCATTTTTCGTGTCCCAGTAGCACCGCTTGCAGCCTTCATGAATGGCTGGGTACAATGCCTCAACCAGTCCATGGAACCCTTGGCCCGCCTCTTCCAAAACCCCGTCCGCCTGAAGCTCCTGCGGCTCTTCATCTTCAACGATGATACCTGCTTCACGGCCGCGGCTGCCTCCTTCCGCACCAAGTCTACGAAGGCGGCGGCGCGGCGCGAGATCACCGTCCTCTTGGCCGCGGACGTCATCCGCAAGAAGACCGGCCGGAACGCGGGGTATATGGCGAACAAGAAGTTCGTCCACTACGAGCCGCTCAAGACCTTCCTCCGGGAGACGACCGAGGTGCGGGACGCGGATATGGTGGCGAAGGTGAAGCGGGCCGGGACGCTCCGCCTCCTCATGCTCTCGGGCATGTTCACGGGCGCCATCGAGTCGAAGGTCGATCTCCTCATCGTCGGCGACCGGCTCGACGAGAAGCGGCTCGCGACTGCCATCCACGGGCTCGAGGCCGAGCTCGGCAGGGAACTCCGGTACGCTGCCTTCACCACCGAGGAGTTCAAATACCGCCGCGGAGTGTACGATCGGCTGCTCCGGGATACCTTCGACTACCCGAATCGCATCATTTTGGACCGTCTGGGGGTCTCGCAGACGGCTTAAATACGGTATCCACACCAGGGGCTACACCCCCGCTTCAGCTTGCTAGACTTATGAATAGGCAGGGTGTCCAGGGCCAGTGGCCCCGGAAGACCAGCATTAATTACCTAAACCAGAGAAGCACACGCATATGTTCCTCACCACATGGGCGGATAGGCTGGCGCTGTCGTTCCAGGATCTCTTCTACGGCATCGTGCAGTACCTCCCCAATTTATTGGTCGCAGTCATCATCTTCGTCATCGGTTGGCTCGTCGGCGCAGGCCTCGGTCGCCTGGTGGCGCAGGTGATCAACTCGCTCCGCGTTGACCAGGCGCTCAAGCACGCCGGCGTCGAGCGGGTGCTCGACCGTGCCGGGTTCTCGCTTAATTCGGGCGCGTTCGTCGGGATGCTGGTGAAGTGGTTCTTCATCATCGTCTTCCTCGTCGCTTCGCTCGATGTGCTTGGGCTCACGCAGGTGACGGAGTTCCTCCGTGGCGTCGTGCTCACGTACATCCCGCAGGTGATCGTCGCCGTGCTCGTGCTCCTCGTCGCGGCGGTCATCGCAGAGGCGGTGGAGCGCGTCATCGCCGGTTCTGCGCGCGCAGCCAACATCCGCACCGCGAACCTCCTTGGTACCATCGCTCGCTGGGCGATCTGGATCTTCGCGGTCCTCGTGGCGCTCGACCGCCTCGGGGTCTCCCCCTTGGTCCAGACCCTCTTCACGGGCGTCGTGGTCGCGCTTTCACTCGCCTTCGGCCTTGCCTTCGGGCTCGGCGGCCAGGCAGCGGCAGCCCGCTACCTCGATCGCGTGCGCGAGGAGATCAAGTAGTTCCCTCAGCAGGGAAGGCAGGAGGCCCCGGAAGGGGCCTTTTGCGTATGGGGAAAACCGGTGGAAAGGCCCCGTTTGACAGCTAAAACCGAGGCGCGTATACTCCGCCTACGTGTTTACGAATAAGAAATTACTCATCTAACGGAGCGGCCATCCCCTAACCTTAGTGGGTTAGGAACTGACGCCCCGGAAGGGGATTTTTTCTTGCCGGTACACGAGCACCTCGACAACTACATAAAATGCAAAATAGGTAATCACGCCAGGGGCGTGGCATCGAGTCGATGCCATCCTGGCGAGAATTGCACAAATCACAAAGAGAATCGTTAGAAGTGGTGTTCAGGTTTCCGCACAGGAGACATGAAGGGTGCACGGTGGATGCCTAGGCTTGCGCAAGCGATGAAGGACGCGGTAATCAGCGAAATGCTTCGGGGAGGCGATTAACAGCCATCGATCCGGAGGTGTCCGAATGGGGAAACCCGGC
>DASPKG010000006.1:0-10247 GCA_035628215.1 Minisyncoccota bacterium | reverse complement strand
CGTCGCAGGACTCACCGGCGCCTTCTGGAATTGGCTCGGGTTCGTGGTGCCGCCGACCTTGGCGATGGTGCTCTGGGAGAACAGGAGCTGGAAGTACTTCTTCATCACCTCCGGCTACTATCTGGCATCGCTTGCGATCATGGGCGTCATCCTGACCCTCTGGGTCTAGCGAGCGCAACCGCCATGCCACCGCCGCGGTACAGTTGAATACGCCGTGCGTTTGGCGTATTCTGTGCGCACCAAGCGGCTTCGGCCGCTTCGGTATTGCGGGATCGTCTAATGGTAGGACAGCGCCCTCTGGAGGCGTTTATCTAGGTTCGAGTCCTAGTCCCGCAGCATTGCTACATTTCCCCTATGGTCAACATCACCTATTTCGTACACGGGACAACCATAGATAACGAGAATGGGATCTCTTCAGGGTGGTCAGATGCGCCGCTTTCCGAGCTAGGAGTCCAGCAGTCGATCGCGCTCGGAGAACAAACCAAGGATAAGCACTTTGACGTGGTCTTCTGCTCTGACCTAGAACGGGCACATAAGTCCGCAGAGCTCGCGTGGGGCGGTCGGTATCAAATCATTCCAGATGCGAGACTTCGGGAATGTAACTACGGAGACATGAACGGTCATCCGTCCGAGGCAGTAGAGCCTCTTCAGGAGAGTGAGATGCATTACAGACCGTTTCCAAATGGAGAGAGCTACGAGGACGTGAAGAACCGCGTTGCTGACTTCTTGAAGTTCCTAAAAGAGAACTATGACGGCAAAAGTGTTGCGCTCGTTGGCCACAAGGCACCCCAGCTCTCACTCGACGTACTCCTCAAGGGAATGAGCTGGGACGAAGCACTCGCGAACGACTGGCGCAAGACGAAGTCTTGGAAGCCGGGGTGGGAGTATATGCTGAAGTAGCATTCGATTCACGCATGGAAAGAGTCACTCATCGAGGAAAAATCATTGAAGTCGTGCAGAAAGAGGTTGAACAAGGCGGCAAGCCCAGGATATTCGAGTTTGCTCGTCGTTCGCCCGGTACTCGCCTCATTATCCCTAAGGACGGTCGCATCCTGCTCACGAAGGAGTTCCGCCACGAACTGAATGGATACGATTTCCGTTTGCCCGGCGGGAAGGTCTACGATTCCCTGGATGAATATAATGCCGCCCTCGGATCGGATGCAGATCTCGAGGAAGCCGCGAAGCGTGCGGCCATCAAGGAAGCGCGTGAAGAGGCGGGCATCACCTCAAAGAAGCTCTCGCTCCTGCACAAGTCCGTGTGCGGAGCGACCGTCGTGTGGGACCTTTTCTACTTCCTCGTGGAGGACTTCGAGGAAGGCGATCAGCACCTTGAGGAGGGAGAGGATATCGTGCGTGAGTTCTTCGACCTCGATACGGTAAGGCACATGTGCCTGGACGGATCCATTTCTGAGGAACGGAGCGCTCTTGTGCTCCTTAGATATTTAAATACCGTTTAGGCTTGCCCCAACCCCGCTCGATGCTCACAGCATATATACTGATCCCATGAAAGAGTTTACGCATCAGGATCAGCAAAGAATATGGGATGAGGAACACAAGAATCCGTTGGTGCTCAAACAGATGGATTCGCAGGATGTTTCAAGCGGCGTCCTCGCTTTTTATGACTTTCTCCAATCACAGGGCGTTAATCAGGGTCGTGGTCTAGAAATGGGGTGCGGCAAAGGCCGCAATGTCATCTGGCTCGCGCAGAAGGGGTACGAGATGAACGGGTTCGACTTTTCTCCAGCGGCAATAACCGAAGCTCGTAAACGGGCCAGCGCAGCCGGTGTAAATCCTACATTCGAGGTCCAGGATGCAACGACCCCTTGGAGTTATGAATCCGACTATTTCGACTTCGGGATCGACTGCTTTGCCTCTACCGATATCGAATCGCCCGAAGGCAGGGCACATGCCGTGAAGGAGATGCATCGAGTCCTAAAACCGAGCGGGTATCTCCTCGCCTACCTGCTTTCCTCCGAGGACGAGTACCATAAGGATATAAATCTAAATTCGCCGGGGCCGGAGAAAGGTTCATTCCTGCATCCGAAGACCGGAAAATTCGAGAAGACCTTCGATGAGCAGGAGATCGATGAACTGTACGGAGCATTCACCCTCATTGAGCAACGCACCCTCGTTAAGCGGACAACCTTCTTCGAGAAGGAATATGAATGCATTAACCTGTGGAGCGTATTGCAAAAATGATATGCCTGACGAAGTCCACGACTTTCTAGATCAACAGCGTGTGGGTGTTATCTCGGTAGAAATGCCGAATGGCGCCCCGCACGGCTCCACCGTACATTTCGCGTACCAGCGGGATCCGCTCACTTTCGTATTCCTTACCGACCGGACGTACCGGAAAGTCGAACCCATGCAGGGTGGTGCATCGACGCGCGCATCATTCGTCGTCGGTACCGATGAATCCCAGATGCGGACGCTGCAGCTCGATGGAACGGCACGGCTTACGGATTCCGAGCTGCACTGGGAGGCTTATTTCTCGAAATTCCCGGAAAAGCGAGAGCAGTACGGCGATCCCGATGATGTGTTCTTCGTATTCACGCCGACCTGGTGGCGCTATACGAATTACCAAGTACCCGAAGGCAAACAGGTCATCGAGAGCCTATGAGGAAAGTCATCCTGGTCCATGGGTGGGACGGCACCCCGAACACCGGATGGTTTCCATGGCTTCAGCGCGAACTCGAAGCGCGCGGCTTTGTGGTTGTTGCGCCGCAACTGCCAGATACCGATGCTCCGCGGATCGCAACCTGGGTGCCCGCACTCGCCGAAGCAATAGGTACTGTGGGTGAGCATATGTATTTGGTAGGGCACAGCATGGGGTGCCAGGCTATCCTTCGGTACCTTGAGGCGCTTCCCGCAGGACAGAAGGTGGGTGGCGCGATCTTCGTCGCGGGATTCTTCCGGCCCCTTACCGGACTCGAGACCGACGAGGAGCGTGAGATCGATGCAGAATGGGCGAATACCCCGATTGACACGGATAAGGTCCGATCGCATCTTCCCGAGAGCTTCGCGCTCTTCTCGGACGACGATCCGTGGGTACCGGCCGAGAACGCCAAAGATTTCAGGGACCGGCTTGGCTCAGAGACCCTCATCCAGCATGGCCAGCGCCATTTCAACGAAGGGGCCGGGTTCACCACCTTGCCCATCGTCCTCGAGAAGCTCCTTGAGATGGCCGCCTCGTAAGAGCCCTAGCGCCCCCAAGCTCAGCTGCTATGATTCCGGTATGGGCGAGCGCCACGATAAGCGGGCTCGTGAGATTCTCTCCAAGATTCGCTATGCGACCGTGGCTACCGTCACCTCGGACGGAAAGTCCTGGTCGAGCCCGATCGCGCCGGTGATCGACACCGATTTCAATATTTACTGGTTCTGCGATAAGGACAGCCAGCACGCGCGCAACATCCATACGAACCCCCGCATCGTCGTGGTGGTGCACGACCTCGCGGACCCCGGCAGCGAGCGAGACCGCGTCTACATGGAAGCGGACGTCATCGAGCTCACCGATCCGACGGAGATACAGCGGGTCCGGAACGCCAATCGCATGGGGAGCCCGCCGGACCTCGAGGAGTTCGCGGGGCACGCGGTCCGTAAGTGCTACAAGTCCATCCCGAGGAAGGTCTGGATGAACGATCCTGAGGGCGGCAGCGGCGCCCACGGCTACCGCATCGACATACACCTCTAGGATATGGCGGACCGCATGACCTTCGAGGAATTCCAGGCCTTCATCGATGCGCAGGACGCATTGTTCAAGTCGGTCAATAAGGGCGGCCAGGGGACCGAGGCCATCTTCGCCCGGACCATCAAGCTCGGGGAGGAGTACGGCGAGCTCTGCGACGAAGTGCTTGCGGCCGCCGGCGACCAGCGCCGGGACAAGATGCGCGCGGAGCGAGACCTCGAGGGCGAGTTCGCGGACGTGGTCATTGTTACCTTCCTGCTTGCGAAGGCCATGGGCGTGGATATGCCGGAAGCGCTCCGGCAGAAGATTGAGAAGATCAAGGAGAAGCACAACCCGCAGATCGGCGGACGGCCCTAGCGTACACCCCTGCTTCACCTGCGCCTGGTATATGCTAGGGGCATACTACTCGTTGAATCGTTGAACCTAACGCCAAGACCATGCAGAAAATCGTCCCGAATCTCTGGTTCGATACCGAAGGTGAGGAAGCCGCCAAGCTCTATACCTCGCTCTTCTCGGACTCGCGCATTACGCAGGTGACCCATTACCCGAACGCGGGTCAGGAGATCACCGGCAAGGAGCCGGGCTCCGTCATGACCGTCGCCTTCGAGCTTGCCGGGCAGAGCTTCATCGCGCTCAACGGCGGACCGCACTTCACGCTCAATCCCTCGATATCCTTCACGGTCGCCTGCAAGACCAAGGAAGAAGTGGATCGGCTCTGGTCTACGCTCTCCGAAGGCGGCAACATCCTGATGCCCCTCGATGCGTATCCCTTCAGCGAGCGGTACGGCTGGTGCAGCGATCGGTATGGACTGTCGTGGCAGCTCGTGCTCGATGACGGGCACTATCCGTACAAGAACCGGATCGCGACGAGCTTCCTGTTCGTGGGCAAGGTAGCGGGGAAGGCCGAGGAAGCGATAACTCTCTATGCGTCCATATTCCCGGAGAGCAAGCTGGGGGATATCGCTCGGTGGCCCGCGGGCATGGAGCCTGAGATAGCAGGCACGGTCATGCACGGGGCGGTCACGCTCGCAGGGCAGGAGTTCTTCGCGATGGATAGCGCAAACGAGGGCCATACCTTCTCCTTCAACGAGGCGTTCTCGCTCCTCGTGAACTGCAGGGATCAGGCGGAGGTGGACGAGTACACCGCAAGGCTTACGGAGGGCGGCGGGGAGCAGGGCCCCTGCGGCTGGGTGAAGGACCGATTCGGCGTCTCGTGGCAGATCGCACCGATAATCCTTAGTGAGATGCTGAAGGACCCGGATACCGCAAAGCAGGACCGGGTCATGAGCGCGATGCTCAAGATGCAGAAGATCGATATCGCCGCGCTCGAGGCGGCGTACCGCGGCTGATGGACCCGCGCTCGAACGAGACCGCAGGCTACCACCTCTTCCTCGAGCCGACGGGCGCGCTCAATGAGCGATTGCAGGAAACGATCAGGACGCTTGCCGCCGCCTACGACGGCCCGATATTCCCCCCGCACGTCACCATCCTGGCGAATCTCGAGGGAAATGAGGAGGACATCCTTTCGCACGCACAAATGCTCGCGCAGCAGCTTCCGCCACTCACGGTCATGCTCGGGGAGCTTGGTGGCGAGCCCAGCTTCTTCCGCGCGTTCTATCTGACCATCAAGGAGGATCCGGAGCTCATGAGCGCGCATGAAGTGGCGCAGCAGACCTTCGGCACGCCGGCGGAGCCCTACCGTCCGCACCTTTCCCTCTACTACGGGAACATCGATGATGGGGTGCGCGAAGCGATGAGGAGCGCGGGCGAATATCCGAGCGGAGAATCCTTCCGCTGCGACCGCCTCGCTCTCTATCGCACCGTGGGACCAGCAGATCAGTGGCTGCGGATCGGGGAGGTGCCGTTTACCCGCTAATACCACTCACATGAAATTCGATGCCGTTGAAGTCACCAGCACTAATATCCCGAAGACCATCCAATTCTATTCCTTGCTCGGGTTCTCCTTTCCGGAATATACGGGACAGCAGCATGTTGATGCCGTTACCGAAGCGGGAGGGGTACGGTTTATGATCGACGACGCCACCATGATGCAGGGCATCCTCGGGTATGCGCCTAAGCCCGGCAACCATGCCTCGATCGCGATCAACTGCGGTACCCCCGATCAGGTGGACGCCACCGTCGCTGCCGTGAAGGAAGCGGGCTTTGCGATCGCGAAGGAACCCTGGGACGCCTTCTGGGGCCAGCGGTATGCGGTCGTCGAGGACCCCGACGGGTATCTGGTTGACCTCTACGCGTCGCGCTAGCGCGTTTGCTATACTGCCTCGCATGAAGAAGAACACCTGGCTCTGGATCATCGGCATCAGCGCATTGCTCGCTCTCATATGGTTCGCGTCCGCCTCGACCCGCGAGGGTACGGCCACTAAGCGGACGAACCGCGAGATCGCGATGTCCTGCATGACCCATGAATCCGACACCTTCCATATCCATCCGACGCTTTCCATCATGGTGAACGGCGAGCCGATCGTCGTCCCCGCGGATATCGGCATCACGCCGGGCTGCATGCGGGCGATCCATACCCATACGCCCGACGGCATCATCCATATCGAATCGAACGAGCCGCGCGATTTCACGCTGGCCGATTTCTTCGCTAACTGGGAGAAGCCCTTTAGTGCCACGCAGATCCTCGAGCATGTCGCGGACGATACCCACCGCATCCGCATGACGGTGAACGGGGCGGAAGTGGATACCTTCGAGAACACGATCCTGCGGGACAAGGACCAGATCGTTATCTACTACGAGCCCGTTACTCCCTAGTGCTACACTAGAGCTATGATCGAAGGCATCATCGGGCCGGTAGAGCTCCAGTTCCTGGTCGCGATGGCGTTCGCGCTCCTCCTCGGCTTCCTCATCGGGGCAGAGCGCGAGGCGCGCGGCAAGGATGCAGGCATCAGCACCCATGTGCTCGTGATCGCGGGCGCGGCGCTGTTCACCCAGATCTCGGCCATCGTCGATCCTATGTCCACGTCGCGCATCGCAGCCCAGATCGTCTCAGGCATCGGCTTCCTCGGCGCCGGGCTCATCCTCAAGGAGGGCGCGAGCGTGAAGAACCTCACCACGGCGGCAAGCCTCTGGGTCGCGGGCGCGATCGGGATGGCGATTGGCTTCGGCTTCTACGTGCTTGCAGTGATCGCTGCGGTGGTGAGCATCCTTGCGCCCCGCATCCCGCACTTCCATCGCCGCAGCGCAGCGGAGTAGGGAAGTGCATAACCTCATCCAGAAGCACTAACCAGTGCTATCGTAGGCGCATAGTCATTAACTCTGCGTATGGAAATATTCCTCGCCAAGCTGCTCGGCCTTTACTTCATTATCATGGGCGTGATGAGCCTGCTTCGCCGCAAGTCCATCATCCCGGCCATCCGGGAGTTCGCCTCGAATACGGGTCTCCGGTTCGTGATCGCGGCGATCGAGCTCGTCGCCGGGCTCGCGATCGTCATCGCGTACCCGCAGGTATCAGTGTCGCTTGCCGGCATCATCTCGCTCGTCGGCTACATGATGGTCATCGAGAGCCTCGTCTATATGGCGATGCCCGCGAAGTTCGTCCAGCACTTCATCCGGTCCTTCAATAAGCCGATGTGGTACCACGCGGGCGGCGCGCTCGCGATCGTGGCCGGCATCTACCTCGCCGGTACCGCCTTCGGGTACTTCTAGGTAAGGAGGCGCGGCCATCCGCGTCTGCATAGGCATGAAGGCATTCCTCATCGCTGCACTGCTCCTGCTTGCGGCTCCTGCGGCCGCCCATCATCCGGACGGGGCCTGCACCATGATCTACCAGCCCGTCTGTGGGGCGAAGGAGGTCCAGTGCGTGCGTGCGCCCTGCTATCCGCAGTACCAGACCTACGGCAATGCCTGCGTGATGCGCAATGACCATGCCACCCTCGTCCATGAAGGGGAGTGCACGGCCGCGGAGGCCGGGCCGGTAATCCCGACCCCTTCCTACCAGCCGCCGGCGCACTGCAGCGCGTGGTTCGATGGCTGCAATCACTGCAGCCGCCAATCGGACGGCACCGCGGTCTGCACCGAGAAGGCCTGCATCGGCCCCATGCCCGCAGGCTACTGCACGACGTACGATGCGCCCGCGCCGCAGGTCCCGACCGCGACCGAGGAGCCCGTGGCGACCGCCGAGCCGGTAGCGGAGGAAGCCCCGAAGGGCTTCCTCTCGGCGCTCTGGGAGCGCATCCTCGCGCTCTTCGCCTGGTTCTAGCCTCAGAACTGCGCCTCCCGGCGGTCCGCTTCGAAGCGCTTGGCCAGCGTGATGCCGGCGACGAGGATGCCGAGGAAGAAGGCGACGAGCGCGAACCCGAGCGCCTGCGGCATGATGCTTGCGTAGAGCCAGAGCCACCCGGCGACGAAGAGGTTCGCCGTGCCCCAGACCACGTTCAGCATCGCGCCGGAAGGCCCCTTGAGCGGCGTGTCGTGCCGTTCGCCCATGATCCCCTTCACGAAGTGCGGGACGCCGTTGGCGAAGATGAGCCCCGCGAGGAAATACAGGATGTACGCCATATGTGCGGAGTATCGGCCCTCGGCCATGAATGGCCCGTGAATCCGGGGTTCATGCGACATTCCCGGGGTTTCTGGTATCATCCCCCTCATGCATAAACTCATCTGGATAGGGGCCTTCGCCGTCATCGCGCTTGCCGCGTTCTCCTTCGTGCCGCCGCCTGCGCGCCCGCAGCCCGAAGCGGCTCCGCCCCCGGCGCTCTCCGGAGCCGAGCGCGACTCGGTCGCGGAGAACTATGTCCGGACCAACATCGCGGCGCTCTCCCCCGAGCCCGCGGTCCTCGGCGGTACCTACTACGTAACGGCGGTCCACGCGGCAGCGGGCACGGGTGTCGTTTCCTACGAGGACGGGCACATGGCCTACACCGCGGATTTCACCTATACGGCGGACGCGGGAGGGCGTAACATAACCGTCACCTCGTTCGTCATCAGGGAGTAAGTCGGCCGTACCCCGATGTTTCATTAACCGTTAACCTCCGCTTCGCCAGATTATGCCCATGAATAGATCCAAGCTCCTCCTCGGCGGACTCGTGCTCCTTTTCCTCATCGGCGTGGCGGTCGCCCTCAGCCAGCTCGGGGACGCGGGCAATCGCGAAGTGGTGAACCAGTACCGCAGCGCGGTCTTCGGGATCACCTACCCCCTGGGCCTCGAGATCGAGGAGTACCCGAACGGCTCGCTCTCGATCGGAGCGCCCGCGACTGGCGGCTTCGATTCCGCCGTGGACCTCACCGTCGTGACGCCCGCAGACGGCACCACGCTCGAGGATTTTGATACCTACCTGCGCGCGCAGGTGCAGGGGCTGTGCGCCGCGGACGCGCCGAGCGAGCAGGTCTCCTGCGCGACCATCGAGCGCGAGCGCACCGTCAGGAACGCGAAGGGGGAGACCGCGAAGGAGTACCAGCTCACGCTCACGCGCACGCGTGCGGGGCAGGAGCCGCAGACCCTGTCCTTCGGGCCCATCTACGCATATGTCCTCCCGCCGATCGATGAGGATGCTCCGAACCGGTACTCGGCGCTCCTCGTGCATGCGCCGGTGCCGGACGTCCTCAACGGGAACCCGGACCTCGAGCTCCTCGGGCGCATCAACGATTCGCTCACGGTGGGGCACTCGCGGCGCTAGCTCATCCACATCCCGGGGTCCGGGGGCCGCGGGCAGGGGTACAATACGTATGTTATCCCTAGTACCGAATAACAGACATGCGTAACGTATTGCATTGCACCTGCGGTTCGAAGTTCGGTGCGCTCGCCGCCCTCTTCCTTAGGGTGGTGGTCGGCGTCATCTTCCTCGTTCACGGGTGGCAGAAGCTTCAGAACGGCATCCCCGGCACCGCGGGCTTCCTCGCAACGCTCGGCTTCCCGGCACCGGAATTCTTCGCCGTCCTCCTCATCGCGGCCGAGGTCATCGGCGGTGCGCTCCTCATCATCGGTCTCTACACGCACTGGGCAGCGAAGATCCTTGCGATCGTCGCCCTGGTCGCACTCGTGACCGTGCACCTCGGGAAGGGCTTCTCGGTCGCGACCGGCGGCTACGAGTTCATACTTCTCATCCTCGCCGCGACCCTCTCGGTCATGGCGATGGGCGGAGGCAAGTGGTCGGTGGATGCGCACCTGAAGAAATAAGTGCTCTCGTGCAAGGAAAAGCTCCTCTTACGGGGAGCTTTTTCGATGCAAACCTCGTTCATTGACTCTACAAATTGAGTGCGTATACTTAGTAATACATTCGGCACTAGCCGCGACCGCCGCCCGCAAGGGCGGCGGAACATTTATATATAAAGACGTCTGAATCCTTCCCGCACTTTGCTGAAATCGTCTGTATCAATTTGTCCCAATTTTGAATGTAGGCGCCGGTAATCAATAGTGCGGACATGATTCAAGCATATGTACTCATCGGTAGTGCCAAATCTAATATGCACATACCAGCTACCCTCCTGTCTTCTTGTGGTTGTCGGCGCCACCAGATAGAAACTATGGGAGAGTTTCTTGAGAATTAGTGCAGGTCGAGTAAATCGTTCGCTTTTCCCATTTATTTCCGACCCTATATTT
>DASPKG010000005.1:0-2327 GCA_035628215.1 Minisyncoccota bacterium | reverse complement strand
AACATCGTGGAGGGCGTCCTCGGCGGGTACGGCACCCCGCTCATGGGTCCCTTGCCGCCCGGGTCCGGCATCGAGTCCCCAGCGCTCCCGGATCCCGCGACGCGCATCGAGACGGCGCGCCTCATCCTCGACGAGGCCGGCTGGGACTACGAGGAGGGCGCGGGCTGGGAGAAGGACGGGACAGTGATGCCCACCATCACCATCCGCACGTCGTCGGTTGCGGAGCTGAAATTGATCGCCGCCGCCGTGCAGGCGGATTGGGAGGCGCTTGGCGTGCCGGTCGAGGTCGAGCTCTATGAGCCCGGAAGCCTCACCCAGGAGGTCATCCGGCCCCGGGACTACGAGGCGCTCCTCTTCGGCGAGGTGATCGGCCGGGACCGCGACCTCTACGCCTTCTGGCATTCGGGGCAGCGCAAGGACCCGGGCCTCAACATCGCGGTCTACGCGAACGAGACCGTGGATGCGCTGCTGTCCCGGATCCGGACCGAGAGCGACGAGGAGGCGAAGCGGGCGGACCTCGCCCGGGTCTCCGGGCTCATCGCGGAGGATTACCCCGCGGCCTTTACGCACGCACCGGACTTCCTGTATGCTGTACCCCAAGACGTGCGCGGGATCGTGCTTCCCCAGATCGCGGCACCGGCGGATCGCTTCGCAACGGTCGCGACCTGGCATCGGTACACGGAGTTCGTGTGGCCGCTTCTAGTGAGTAGCAAGTAGTAGGTTCATCAGATACTGCATGCCTACTGCTCTCTACTTGGTAGGAATCGCTTACTAACATTCAAGATTCAATCAGTATGTCTCCATCACCCGCTCCGGCCCCCGCACCCGCCCCTCGTGGCGATCGCGGCGGCCAGCCCTCCCCCGCCCGCGGCCCGCGCCGCGCGCGCGGCGGACGCGTTTCCGGAGGCGCCGGCCGTCCAGGCCGCGTCTCGCGGCAGATCCGCCGGACGCTCCGGCGTCCGACCGGTCCCTCCAAAAGCGAGGGCGCCCCGAAGAACACCCCCGATTACTACCCCGAGAAGCCGGCACAAAACGTCGTGCGCGTCGTGCCGCTTGGTGGCGTCGAGGAGGTAGGCCGCAACATGTTCAGCGTCGAAACCAATGGCGACATATTCGTCTTCGACGTGGGCTTCCAGTTCACCTCTGAGGACACCTCCCCGGGCGTCGACTACATGCTCCCGAACACGAAGTACCTCGAGAAGAACCAGGACCGCGTCCGGGCGGTCTTCATCACGCACGGGCACCTCGACCACATCGGCGGAGTCCCCTTCCTCATGCACCGCTTCGGCAATCCGCCGATCTACACCATGCAGCTCTCGGCGACGATGATCGCCAAGCGCCAGGAGGAGTACCCGGATATGCCAAAGCCGAACCTCGTCGTGGTCGAGGGCGGCCAGACGCACACCATCGGGTCGACGCGGGTGCACTTCTTCCCCGTCACCCACTCCATCCCGGATTCCATGGGCATCAAGGTGGAGACGCCCTACGGCAACGTCATCGTCACGGGAGACCTCAAGGTCGAGCACGTGGACAACATCCCGGTCCCCGAGGAAGAGCAGAAATGGAGCGCGATCGGCCGGGAGAAGAACCTCCTCTTCATCGCGGACTCCACGAGCGCCGAGCTCGAGGGCTTCTCGGTCCCCGAGCAGAAGGTGCGCGACACGCTCGAGAACATCATCAAGACCGTGAAGGGCCGCCTCATCATCGGCACCTTCGCCTCCCAGTTCGACCGCATGGTCAACATCATCCGGCTGGCGGAGAAGTACGGGAAGAAGATCGTCATGGAGGGCCGCTCCATCAAGACGAACCTCGAGATCGCGCAGAAGCTCGGCATCCTCACGCTCGATAAGGGCACCCTGATCAGCGCGCAGGAGATCGGCGACTACCCGCCGGACAAGATCGTGATCCTCGCGACCGGCGCGCAGGGCGAGGAGTTCGCCGCGCTCATGCGCATCGCGACCAAGCAGCACAAGAACATCACGTTCACCGAGCGCGATACCGTGGTGCTCTCCTCCTCCGTCATCCCCGGGAACGAGATCTCGGTCCAGAAGCTGAAGGACAACCTCCTACATAACCACGTCACGCTCCTCCACTACCGTTCGGCGGACGTGCACTCGGGCGGCCACGCGCGCGCGGCCGAGCTCGTCTGGATCAACCAGAAGGTGAACGCCAAGTTCTTCATGCCCGCCTACGGGTACTACTCGATGACCGCCTCCCACGCTAAAGCGGTCGAACAGGCCGGCAGGCCGAGGGAGTCCATCATCCTATCCGAGAACGGCTCGGTCATTGATATCCTCGATGGCGAGAAGCTCGAGATCCACAAGCAG
>DASPKG010000004.1:0-4339 GCA_035628215.1 Minisyncoccota bacterium | reverse complement strand
CTACCTCGCGCTTACCGATACGGACGCTGCGACCAACAGCAAGCACCTCATCCTCTCGAACGTGGACGGCATCTTCCGCATCGGGACGTCGACGGACGACTTCTCGTCAACCTCGACCGCCTTCCAGATCGATCCGCGGGGATCGGCGGTCTTCGGCCTCGGCACCACGAGCCCCTGGCGCTCGCTCTCGGTCGTGGGTACGGTCGCGATCAATGGGCTCTCGGCGGTCTCGGGCACCGACCAGTCGGTCTGTATCGACGGCACGACGATGGAGCTCACCACGCAATCCGGCGACACCTGCGCGGTCTCGGCGGCCCGCTACAAGAACGACATCACCCCGCTCGAATTGAACGCGCTCGACCTCATTAATCAGCTGGTACCGGTCTCCTACACCTATAAGGCGGACGAGTCCGGCACGCTCTACTGGGGCCTCACCGCAGACAACGCCGCATCGACCTCCGCGCAGCTCGCGTACTTCAATCCGGACGGCTCGGTCCAGACCCTGAACACCTTCGGTTTCATTTCGCTCTTCACGAAGTCGCTGCAGGAACTCAATCAGGAGCTCTTCATCGGTACCTCCTCGCTCTCGCTCCGGGTCGATGCGCTTGAGGATCGCTTCGGCATCGATAACGATGGATCCGACGACGAGGAGGGCGAAGCGGCGCCCGCGGCACCGACGACGCTCACGCTCACGGGAGATGCGCGTGCGGCGCGGTTCATCGCCACGGTATCCGAGACCTCGTTCACCGTCGGATCCTCGACGATCACCGCCACCATCCCGAGCGAGCTCCTGACCGAGGGCGGCATGGATATTGGGAAGCTTGCAACGTACACGCTCGCGAACCTCGATGACGTGCGCACCCGCCTCGACCTTGCGACCGAGCGCCTCGATACGATCGAGGTACGGCTCGCTGAGCTCGAGAACGCCTCCTCCACTCCAAGCATCATTCCGGAATCGATCTTCGGCAGCATGCTTGCGAGCGCGATGGCTGGGTTCGAAGCGACCATCGAGAACGGGCTCGCGTACTTCAAGCGCATCAAGATCGGCGAGATCGTGATCGCGAAGGAGGACAAGACGTCCGCGGTGGGCTCGGGCGTCATCCTCGCGGGCAATACGGTGGTCGAGGTGAAGAACCCGATGGCGACCACGACGAGCAAGATCATCATTACGCCGACTTCGGAGATCGACGGTTCCTGGTATATCTCCGACAAGGACGAGGGAAGCTTCCGCATGCGCCTCTCCAAGGCACAGGACCATGACTTCACCTTCGACTACCTCATCATCCAGACGGAAGGGGATGACGAGACCGAGCAGGATCCGCAGGAGGTGGAGGTGATCGAGGTGTCGGAGCCGACTTCCGAACCCGCTCCCGCTCCCGCTCCCGCACCGGCCCCTGAACCAACGCCAACGCCAGAACCTGCTCCTGCTCCTGCTCCCGCACCGGCCCCTGAACCAACGCCAACGCCTGAACCGGAACCTGCTCCAGCACCGGCACCGGCACCAGCGCCTGAACCGGAACCCGCACCGCCGGCAGCGGAGGGTGGGGAAACCACTCCATAGCCGCACTGTTATACTAATCACTATTCTATGAACATTGCCGTCCGCGCTCTCGCATTTGTGCTCGTGTTCTCGCTCCTTATACCGGTTCACGCGTCCGCGATGGTGACCCCCATTCTTGCGGAGAACACCTCATCTGCCACCCTCAGCTCGACCCTTGAACGTTGGATCCCGCTTTCCGCCAATGGCGGTAATGCGCGTTCCGCCTCTGATACGAACCGGCAGGTGTTTCCGATTAGCGGGACGCTCAAAAACCTCCGTGTACACATAGGTGACGCACTCTCCGCAGGAACCTCGTACACCATTACCGTCTACAAAAACGGCGTTGCTACGGGTCTTACCTGCACCGTTACCGACGCGGCACTTACGTGTAATGATCTGGTAAATACCGTCTCAATTGCCGCCGGCGACTTCGCATCGGTACGCATTCTCCCGACAAACTCACCGGTTGGGTCAGATGAGTTACGCATCGGCGTCGCGTTTGAGGGAGGCACCCCGGGCGAGACGTTTATTCTCGGGTGGGGATCCGGTGCAAACGCCACTATCAACAGCTATGCGTCTCCCGGTTGGGCGACCTCATTTACGACTCCCGAGTTCTCACGTGCCTCCGTATTTCCGACCTCGGGCACGATTGATAACCTTCACGTGTATCTTCGCTCCACGGCACCTGGTGCGGGTAGGTCATGGACGTGGTACCTGCGCAAGGGTACAAGTATCAACACAATGGCGACGACGTCGCTGACGTGCCAAATTGCAGACACCGCTACCACCTGTACTGACCCTACGAATTCCGTATCAGTGAGCGCAGGCGATGTTCTTTCATTCGTCGCCGTCCCAAGCGGCACCCCGTCCAACACCACTCATTCGTACTCGTTCCGGTTTAGACCAACCATAGACGGAGAGAGCGTCATGATGGCTCACACCAACAACAGCCTGAGCGTCGGTGTCACCCGGTATATTCCCACCGGCGGTTTGGTCCTCAACGGCGCACAGGGTACGAACGCCACCGGCACGATGGCGGTGGCGCCCGTTCCGTTCACCTGGAGAAAGCTCTATACCGATTTCAACACGGCGCCAGGTGGCGTTACGAGCCGTACCATAAGCGCGAATTTGAATGAGGTTGTCCAATCTCTCAGCTGTGCGGTAAGCGGCACGAACACGACCTGCAATGACCTCAATAATTCCATATCGGTGGCCGCAGGCGACCTGATAACCTGGCAATCCACGACCTCGGGCTCTCCCGCTGCTTCCGCTAATATCCGCGTCAGCGGGGTCATGTTCATCGACCCGAGTACCGTAACCTACGGCCAGCCCCGCTTCTTCAATCTCGGCACTATGCTCTTGCGGGCCGGCACCCTCATCTTCCGCTAACATGGCTACGCGCATCGCGATCAACGGGTTCGGGCGCATCGGCCGGGCCTTCGTACGCCAGGCATGGAACCGTCCTGAAATTGAGATCGTGGCCGTGAACGACCTCGGCTCCCTCGAGAACCTCGCGTACCTGCTCAAGTACGACACCGTATATAAGAAGGCGCCGTTTCCAGTCGAGGCCAAGGACGGCAAGCTCATGATCGACCACAAGGAAGTCACCTTCCTCTCGGAGAAGGAGCCGCAGCACCTCCCCTGGAAGAAGCTCGGGGTGGATGTCGTCATCGAGTCCACCGGCTTCTTCACCGACTACATGAAAGCCCAGGCGCATATCATTGCCGGAGCTCGCCGGGTCGTTATCTCCGCCCCCGTGAAGGAGGACAATCCGCTTGGCGCCACCATCCTCATGGGCCTCGATGAGGGAGGCCTCAAGAAGGCGCAGATCACGAGCAATGCATCCTGCACCACGAACTCTGCGAGCCCCGTGATCGCCATCCTCGACGAGGCCATCGGCATCGAGAAGGCGGTTCTCTCGACCACCCACGCCTACACCGCAAGCCAGTCGATCGTCGACGGTCCCGCAAAGAAGGACATGAAGGAGGGGAGGGCGGCGGCGCAGAACATCGTGCCGACCTCGACCGGTGCCGCGATCGCGGTCACGAAGGCGTACCCGTCCCTGGCCGGCAAGTTCGACGGCATCTCGCTTCGCGTACCGGTACCCGCAGGCTCCATCGCGGACGTCACCTTCATCGCAAAGCGGAATACCTCCGCAGAAGAAGTGAACGACATCCTCAGGAAGGCATCGGTGGAGGCGCGCTGGCAGGGCATCTTCACCACGACCGACGAGGAGCTCGTCTCAAGCGACATCGTGGGGGAAGAGTTTGCCTCGATCGCGGACCTCGGGATGACGCGGGTCGTGGACGGGAACCTCGTGAAGGTGCTCGCCTGGTACGACAACGAGGCGGGATACACGCACACGCTCGTCGAGCACGCCATCAAAGCCGGCCATGCCTAAGGTCTTCATCGCCAGCGATCACGCGGGATTCGAGCTGAAGCAGGAGCTCGTACCCTATATCGGTACGCTCGGGGGCTACGATCCCTGCGACATCGGGGCGTTCGAGCTCGACCCCGACGACGACTACCCGACCTACATCCTGCCCTGCGCAAGGCGGGTGGCGGGAGAGCCGGGATCGCTCGGCATCGTCCTCGGGGCCTCGGGGCAGGGGGAAGCCATGGCCGCCAACCGGATCGAGGGCATCCGCTGCGCCGTGTTCTACGGCGCGCCGCGGGGCACGCAGACGGACGCGGGCGGGAACGAGCTCGATCTCGTCGCCTCGGTGCGCGCCCACAACGATGCCAACATGCTCTCGCTCGGCGCCCGCTTTATCACGCTCGACGAGGCAAGGGCGGCCG
>DASPKG010000003.1:0-7012 GCA_035628215.1 Minisyncoccota bacterium | reverse complement strand
ATCTTGTAGTCCTCGAGCGCGTTGGGCGGGCAGTCTCCCGTGTTCGAGGTGTCCGAGCAGGCGCGGTGGAAGCAGGTCTCGACGCTCGGGTCGCAGGCCGCCTCCACGATGAACGGATACTCCTTCTCCCCGAGGTAGAGCCAGGCGGTCCAGCTGATCGCGCCCACGACCATCGCGATCATCGCACCGTACATGAGCCGTTCGCCGATCAGCATACTTAGCTTCAGTATAGCCCACTTCCCTACACGTCAATGACGGGCCCGTGCGCAACCACGAGCACGGTCCCAAGGATGATGCATGCGAACAAGATGCCTTTCTTGAGAAGATCGCCCCGTGCCGTGGTTTCGTTGAACGCGTTCGGGAACCACTTCTTGAAGAGGACCGCGTAGAGGAGCACGAAGAAGGGCTGCGTGCTCGCGATCGCCTGCGCGACCGTCACCTGGAGAATGGAGATGGCGTAGGAGGCGCCGACGTTCCCGCCCCACTCAAGGCCCTGCTGCGCGACGAAGAGCTTCCAGTTCCTCCGGACGGTCCCGAGGTCCTCCCGGATGTGCCGGAGCGAGGTCGTGGCGAACATGATCGCGCCCGCGATCACGAGCTCGAAGACGGTCAAGGCCGCGACCACGCTCGGCCAGGAGGCGCCCGCGTCGAAGACGAATTTGTAGAGGATGGTCTGGAACGCGAGCACGAAGGAGCAGGCGAGCATGAGGAAGAAGGCCCGGTTGACCTTCAGCTTCTTCAGATCGAGGGTCAGGAGCGCCGACGAGAGGATGATCACGAAGAACCCGGCGTACTGCGGCAGGGTGAGCACCTCGCCCAAGATGAAGTACGCCAAGACCGGCACGAAGATCCTCCCGAGCGAGAACAGGGACGCCACGACCGAGGTGTCCGCATCCCGGAGCGCGAGGTAGTACGGGAAGGCGTAGACGACGTTCACGATCGCGATCACGAAGACGATGCCCAAGAGCGTGACCGGCAGCATCACGGGAAGCCCCGCGAGGAACGTGATCGGCAGGAAGACGATATTGAGCGCCACCCCGAAGAAAAGCAGCACCGGCAGCCGCGGGAACACCGCGTTCGAGAAATGGTTGTCGATGATGTTGCTCCAGGCATGGAGCACGGGCTCGAGGAAGCCCACGAGGATCCCGGAGAGGTAGGGAGGCATGGATAGAGTATAGCCGAGCTAGCCTGCGATGAATCCGCCGGCCTGGATGCTCCAGAGCTTGTGGTAGAGGCCGCCCGCATCCGCCACGAGCTCGTCATGCGTACCGTCGGCGACCACCCGGCCGCCCTCGAGCACCACGATGCGGTCCATGCTCATGATGGTAGAGAGCCGGTGCGCGATCACCACCACCGTCTTCCCCGCCATGAGCGTCCGGAGCGCGTCCTGGATCAAGGACTCGGACTCCGAATCGAGCGAGGAGGTGGCCTCGTCGAGCACGAGGATGGGTGCGTCCTTCAGGATGGCGCGTGCGATCGCCACCCGCTGGCGCTCCCCGCCCGAGAGCTTCACGCCCCGCTCCCCCACGTACGTCTCGTACCCGAGCGGAAGTCCGGCGATAAACTCATGGCAATGCGCCTTCTTCGCTGCCTCGATGATCTCCGCTTCCGAGGCGTCCGGCCTCCCGTAGGAGATATTCTCCCGGAGGCTGCGGTGGAAGAGTGCCGGCTCCTGGGGCACGAAGGAGATGGCCTTCCGAAGGCTCTCCTGCGTTACTTCCCGTATATCCTGCCCATCGATGCGGATGGTGCCGCCTGTTACGTCATAGAGACGGAGCAGAAGTTTCGTGATGGTGGACTTCCCCGCTCCCGAAGGACCGACGAGCGCGACCTTCTGGTGGCTCGGTATCGAAAGCGAGAAGCCTGCAAGCGTGGGCCGGTCCTGGTAGCCGAAGGAGACATCCTCGAACGTGATCGACCCCTCGTCGACGACGAGCTCGCGGGCGCCCGCCGCATCCTTGATGTCGTAGTCCGTATCGAGGATGGTGATCATCTCTGAGGCGTTGGCGAGCCCCGCGTAGAAGCGCCGCAGGTCCCGGTTGATGCCGATCAGTCGTTCGAAGGTCGTGATGAGGTAGGCCTGGATGAGGACGAAGTCGCCCACCGTCAGAAGTCCCCTACTCCAGAGCTCGACCGCAGCGTACAGGAGCGCCGCCTGGATGCCGATCATAAGGAGGCCGAGCACGGCCCAGATGAACTCATCGGCGCCCCAGGAGCGCATCGCGGCCTGCCGCCACCTCGCAACGACATCCGCGAGCTTCCGGGACTCCGCCTCCTCTGCAGCGAACTGCGTGATGGCGCTCTGGTTCGAGAGCGCGTCCGCGGTCGCGCCGGTCCGCTCGCTCTCGGCGCGGCTCTGCGCCTCGCGGAGGGGCTGCCGCAGGTTCGCGAGCCATATCTGCACGATGATGAAGATCACGGACCAGACCGCGAGGATGCCGCCGAGCCAGGGGTGCTGGGTCGCGAGCACGATGACGGCGCCCACGACGAATATCGCGGTCGGAACGAACTGCATGAAGACCGTATCCACGAGAGTCTCGAAGGCGTCCGAGAACTTCGCTACGCGGCGCGTGAGCGTGCCCGTGAACTGCGAGGTGAAGAAGTGCTGGGAATGGCGGATGAGGTAGTCGAAGGCGTGATTGTAGAGCCGGCTCATCGCTTTGAGCTCCAGGTTGATGAGCCCGATCGAGTAGGCGCGGAAGGCGACCCAGTTGGCGACATAGAGCGCGATCACGATGGTGATGATCATCGACAGCTCAGCCACCAGGTTCGTGGTCGGGTCGGTCCCCGCGATGGCATTGAAGAACTGCTTCAGGTAGAGCGGCGCGATGAGGTCGGTCGCGACGATGCCCGCCATGCCCACCATGACCATGACGAAAAGGCCCGGATGCTTGCCGAGTTCGGGCGCGTAGGCGCGCAGGATGCGCCCCGCGGGGACGATCTCCCGCTTCGTATCGTCTGACATAAGCCGCTAGTATAGCACAGGAGCTTTACACTCTAGGAATAATCAGCCTAATGCACCAGGAAGAGGAGCCCGGCCATGGGCGCAATGAACCACCAGAAGAAATACCCCTCGGGCGCGAATAGCTTATCGATGGGCGCCGGGAAGGTATAGATATCCGAGATATCGAAGACGTGGTACGCGAGCGCAAGCAGGAATGCCGCCGCGAGGAAGGAGAGCACGAACCGCGGCACCACCGAGAGCACCCCGAATCCCCCGCTCGCGAGCCGCTGCACGAAATGGAACGGGATGAAGGTCGCGATCGCGAAGACGGCAACGCTGATCACTGCCTTGACCAACGGCGTGCCACCGGCATTCACCACCATCTGGGTATACGGGAAGACCATGTAGATGGCGTACCCGGCATAGAATGCGACGATCAGGGAGATGATCCCACCGCGCCCCGCCTTGTACGAGAACAGGAGCATCACGATGAAGAGCACGAGGAGGATGACGAAGTTCCCGGCAAGCAGCCAGGCATTCGCTGCCCCGCTCGTGGCGAGGTCCGAGACCTGGGTAGCTACGGAGGTGACGTCCATAGCGCAAGTATACCTCCCACCTAGAGGCCCTCTCCCTTCAGTTCCTCAAATGCGCGCTTGGCCCTCGCGGAGAGCTTCTTTGGGAGCACGACGGTGAGCTTGATGAGAAGGTCTCCTTGCGCATCGTCCACCCGGACGCCCTTGCCCTTGATGCGCAGTGTCTCCTCGGGCGCGGCCATCGGCGGGATCTTCACCTCGAGCTTCTTGCCCTCGATCGTCTCGACGGAGGCGGTAGTGCCAAGCAGGGCATCGGTCAATTTCACCGGCAGGTCCATGACGAGGTTCAGACCGTGCTTCTTGAAGACCGGATGCGGCTTCACGTGCACCTTCACGTAGAGGTCGCCCGAGACCCCGCCCTTCACCGCCTCGCCCATCCCCGGCATGCGGATCATCTCCCCGCCGTCGATGCCTGCTGGAATGGCGATCTTCAGCTCCTCCTCCTTCTTGAGGACGCCGCGGCCCGCGCAGGTACCGCACTTCTCCTTGGGCACCTTGCCGGTCGCCTCGCAGGTCGGGCAGCTCCGCACGCTCGCGAAGGTCCCGAAGGGCGAGTTGCGCGTCTCGTGCACGCGGCCTGCCCCGTTGCAGGTGGTGCAGCTCTCCATCTGCGTCCCCGGCTTGCCGCCCGAGCCCTGGCAGATGTCGCACTTCCCGACCTTCGTGATGAGCACCTGCCGCTTCGTGCCGAGCACGGCGTCCTTGAAAGACACCTCGATGTCTATAGAAATGTCGCGCCCGCGCCTCATGCGCGGCCCGCGGGTGCCCGTGCCGAAGATGTCGCCGAAGCCCTCGAAGAGGTCCGAGAGATCGAACTCGACGGAGCCGTTCTGGAAGCCGGAGAAATCGAAGCCGCCGGCCCCGCCCGCGCCGAAGGTCTGGCCGTAGGAGTCGTACTCGCGGCGGCGCTTCTCGTCCGCCAAGGTCGCGTACGCCTCGGTGATCTCCTTGAACTTCTCCTCGCTCCCGCCCTTGTCCGGGTGGTGCTTCTGGGCGAGCTTCCGGAACGCCTTCTTGATCTCTTCCTTGCTTGCCTTCTTATCGACCCCGAGGATGTCGTAGTAGTTTTTGGACATATACCTAGATAGTACCCCTCTTCATTTTCCGCGCCAAATCCTGTGCATAAAAAGTGAAAGGACGGCCGCGCTCGTGCGCCTGGCCGCCCCTCGATGCCCGTGTCAGCTGCTGCGTTTAACGCGTTGCCGTTCGAGATCCTCCCGAAGGATGTCCTGGATGGCGATCTTGCAGCGGATGAACTCTCGTATCGTCGGGCCGCCATCGTGGCCGACGAAGTGTGCCTCAAGTCGCACGGGCGGGCGCTGGTACTGTACCCGAATTCCCCAGGATCGGAACTCCTCCAGCCTGCTCCCGCAGGGCATATCGATGGTCAGCAGGCCGTAGTCCTCCATGCCAGGGCCGGTCACATCAATCAAGATCAAGGACACCTCGGACTCGCCCGCATTCCTGAGCTCGTCGCACACCAGGTGCATGGCCACGCCGATCGGGAACTCGTCGAAGACCTCCTGCAATGCCGCGCAGAGGTCCTGGGCTTGGCGCCGGGCGATCTCCAGATCCCCGTGCGGATTCAGAGCCAGCAGCTCCATGCGTTTCTCCTCGCGGGCCGGGATGGCCACCCGGGTCATGTATGCCATTTAACGGCACCGAGGTCAAATGTTCAGGGCGGCACGCTCGCGCGCGCCGCCCCATCCTCCAGCCCTACTTCGTAGGCGGAGGCACCCTGCCCCGCTCGTATTCCGCGAGGAGCCGCTGCCCGGCCGGCGACGCCAGGCGCTCGATCTGCACGATCCTGCCCGGCATCTCGGTCGTCTCGAGCGCCACGTGGTCGAACTGGTCCGGCAAGGCATGGCCCCACCGGACATGCACCCGCGTCCTGTCGACGCCGAGCACGAGCCCGTAGAGCTCGTGGCCGCCGAGTCGCTGGAAGCGGATGACGGCGGCGCAGGGCCGGTAGTCGTAGCCCACACGCGCCATGCAGAACGGATCGAACCGCCGTAGCACCGCCTGCCGCTCCTGCTCGGAATCGTAGGGCGCGTGGGCGGGCACCGGCTTGCCGCAGGCAGCTGCCGCGAGCGCAAGCGCTCCGACGCAGCCAATGATATGTAGCTTCATCCCGAAATCTCCCCGGATGTGTCCAAACCGACGTTACCCTACTCCCTTACGCTCACTCCGTAAAGTCCGCGTCCTTCGGGTTCTCGTCCGGCTTCTGGTCCCCTGGCTCTGCGGGACGCTCCTTCTGGTCCTGCTTCATCATCGCCTCCCCAATCTTCGAGAGCGAAGCAGAGAGCGCCTCTGAAGCCGATTTGATGGCTTCGCTATCTTCGCCTTCGCGCGCGGTCCGGAGCGCAGCGATCTTCTCGTTCACCTCCGCGACCACGTCAGGCCCTGCCTTCTCCCCGTTCTCCTTCACTGCCTTCTCTGCGGTATAGATGAGCTGCTCGGCGACGTTCCTCGCCTCGACCAAGTCCTTGCGCTTCTGGTCCTCAGCGGCATGCGCGGCGGCATCAGCCTGCATTTTCTCGATGTCTTCCTTGGAGAGTCCAGTCGAGCCCTCGATGCGGATCGACTGCTCCTTGCCGGTCGTCTTCTCCTTGGCCTTCACCGTGAGGATGCCATTGCTGTCCACGTCAAAGGTCACCTCGACCTGCGGCATGCCGCGCGGAGCCGGCGGAATGCCTTCGAGCATGAAGCGGCCGAGCGACTTGTTGTCCGCGGACATCGCGCGCTCGCCCTGGGTGATGTGGATCTCGACGTTCGTCTGGTTGTCGGATGCGGTCGAGAAGACCTGGCTCCTCGAGGTCGGGATCGCGGTATTGCGCTCGATGAGCTTGGTCGCGACTCCTCCCATGGTTTCGATAGAAAGGGAGAGCGGAATCACGTCCACAAGGAGAATATCCTTCACGTCGCCCTGGAGAATGCCGGCCTGGATCGCCGCACCGATGGCGACCACCTCATCCGGGTTCACGTCCCGGTGCGGCTTCTTCCCGAAGAGCTTCTCCACCTCCTCCTGGATCTTCGGCATGCGGGTCTGGCCGCCCACGAGAATCACCTCATTGATGTCGCTTGGCTGCATGCCTGAAGCCTCAAGCGCGCGCTTCGTGATATCAATCGAGCGGGTGACGTACTCCTCGGCGAGCGACTCAAGGGTCGCCCGCGTGAGCTTCACGAGAAGGTGCTGCGGGTTGCCGCTGCCGTCCACCGTAATGAACGGGATGTTCACCTCGGTTTCGCTTGCACTCGAGAGCTCGTGCTTTGCCTTCTCCGCCCCCTCATCGAGGCGCTGGAGCGCAAGCGGGTCCTTCGTAACGTCGATGCCGCTCTCCTTCTTGAATTCGTCCGCAAGGTATCGAACTATTTTCTGGTCGATGTCGCGGCCGCCCATGTGGCTGTCGCCGTCGGTGCTTTTCACCTCGATCACGTCGTCACCCACCTCAAGCACAGAGACGTCGAAGGTGCC
>DASPKG010000002.1:0-4846 GCA_035628215.1 Minisyncoccota bacterium | reverse complement strand
GAGCTTCAGATCGTCGAAGAAGAGGCGGCCAGGAGGCGTCTGCGAGAAGCGGAACGCGAAGAACCCGGCGACCGCGAGCGCCACGAGGAAGAAGGCGCCGTAATTGACGAGGAACATCGAGAGGCCGATGACGATCTTCGTGTAGATGGGGACCTCCTGCCCCGAATCGATGAGGATCTGGCTCACCTTCGGGATCACCATGGTGAGCATGAGGCCCATCACCACGAAGAACACCGTGATCACGAAGGCCGGGTAAATGAGCGCGTTCTGCGCCTTCGATGCCACCTCGTAGGTGCGGTCGAGGTAGTCGGCGAGATACCCGAAGGTTTCCGAGAGCTTGCCCGACTCCTCGCCCGAGCGGACCATGTTCACGTAGAAGGAGGTGAAGACCATGGGATGGCGCGCGAGCGCCTTGGAGATGGGGCTGCCGCCCTGGAGGTCGTCGGCGACCTGCGTGAGGATGTCCGCGAGGTGCCGGTTATCGACCTCGGCCGCAAGGAGGCGGAAGACGCGCAGTGCCGAGACCTGCGCCTCGAACAGGGTCGCGATCTGGCGCGACAGGATCACCACGTCCTTGTTCGAGACGGGCTTGAAGAAGTTGAAGGAGATCGGGAGGTTCCCCTTCTTCGTCATCGGCTCGATAGACGAGACGATGAGGTTGCGGCGCTGCAGGGTCCCCACCGCGACGTCCATCGAGAGGGCCTCGATGGTCCCCTGCCGTTCGTGGCCGTCGGTGTCGAGCGCGCGGTAGGAGAAGAGCATAGGCTAGAGATAGCGTTCGAAGGTCTTCGGGTCCATCGCGCGCTCATAGGCGTGCTCGATGGTGACCTCCCCGCGGCGCACCAGTTCCGCGAGCGAGCGGTCCATGTCGATCATGCCCTCCTGGCTCGAGGTCTGGATGACCGTCGAGATCTCGTGCGTGCGCCCTTCGCGGATCAGGTTCGCGATCGCGCTGTTGTTTATCAAAAGCTCGTAGGCCGGGACGAGGCCGCCCGAGATCTTCGGGACGAGCCGCTGCGAGAAGATGCCGGCCAAGGACCCTGCGAGCTGCACGCGCACCTGCCCCTGCTGGTTCGGCGGGAACATGTCGATGATGCGGTCGATCGTCTGGGCCGCATTGTTGGTATGGAGCGTGGACAGGACGAGGTGCCCGGTCTCGGCGGCGGTCACCGCGGCCGAGATGGTCTCGTAGTTGCGCATCTCGCCGACCATGATCACGTTCACGTCCTCGCGGAAGGCGGAGGTGAGCGCCGCGGCGAAGTCCGGCGTATCGATGTGCACCTCGCGCTGGTGGATGAGGGACTTCTTCTGCTCGAAGATGTACTCGACCGGGTCCTCGATCGTGACGATATGCTCGGCGCGCGTCTCGTTGATGCGGTCGATGATGGCCGCCAAAGTCGTGGACTTGCCCTGTCCCACCGGCCCCACGACGAGGAAGAAGCCCTGCTGCCTCTGGCTGAAGACCTCGAGGACCGGCGGGAGGTTCAGCGTCTCGAAGGTGCGGATATCGCGCGGGATGAGGCGCATGGCGATGACGACCGCGCCCTGCACGACGTACCCGTTGACGCGGAAGCGGTTGCCGTCGGTATGCGCGAGCGAGAAGTCGACCGCCTGGTCGGCCTCAAACTTCTCCCACATCGACTCCGGCACGACCGCCTTCAGCATCCCCGCGGTGTCGGCGGGAGTCAGGACGGATTCCTGGACCAAGGGAACGAGCGCGCCCGAGACGCGGATGATGGGCGGGGACCCGGGCGAGAGGTGGAGGTCGGAGCCGCCTTCCTTCACGACCGTATCGAGGAATTCGTGGATGCGGGTATCGCTCATGCAGCTTTGGTTTCGATGATCTTAATCGTCTCCGAGAAGACCTCCGACGGGATCGCGGATGCCTTGATGATGTAGCCGTCGGCCTTCAGCTCCTTCGCCCGGTTCAAGTCCGCGTCCTGCCCCTGGTTCGAGAGGATGATGACCTTCATCTCGGGGGCGAGTTCCTCTTTGCGGATGGTATCGAGGATGTCGAACCCGCTCATGCCCGGCATGACGACGTCGAGCAGGAGCGCGTTCGGCGCCGGCTTCTCCCGGAGCGCCGCGAGGAGCTCCTCTCCCTTTGAGAAGGCCGTGACTTCGTGGCCTGCCGCCCTGAATTTCACGGCGTACATGTCGAGGAGGAAGCGGTCGTCATCGACTAAATAGAGGCGGTAGGGATTCATAGGACGGCTTCAGGGGGTAAATGCTCTGATTCTTCGACGGCGAAGTAGGTCCCGCCGAGGGTGTTCACCTCTTCGAACGGAATCTCGCCTGCGAGTGCCTTCATGATAGCATCCTCGCGCATCGTATACATGCCCTTGGCGCGCGCGGCGGCGTAGACGCTCTCCTCGACCGGGTTCTTGAGCACCACCTGCTCGAGATCGGCGTCCATCTCGAGGAATTCGAAGACGGCGAGGCGACCGCGGGTGCCGTTCGGGCAGTCGGGCGTCGGTTTTGCATGATAAATGTGCTTGAACTCCGGGATGTCTTTCTTCGCCGATTCAGGAAGGTCCGCGAACTCCTCCTCGAGTAGCTTCCGGATGGAGTCGGAGACCGGCACCGCTTCGCCCGCGCCCGGGCAGAGCTTCCGGACGAGGCGCTGCCCCACCGCGGCAATGAGGGTCGGCGCGATGAGGTAGGGGTCAACGCCCATGTCGATCAAGCGCGGGATGACGCCGGCCGCGGTGTTCGTATGGATGGTCGAGAAGACGAGATGGCCGGTTAAGGCGGCCTGGACCGCGAGCTGTGCGGTTTCCTTGTCGCGGATCTCGCCGACCATGATCACGTCCGGGTCCTGGCGCAGGATGGAGCGGAGCCCCGAGGCGAAGGTGTACCCGATCTCAGGCCGCACCTGCGACTGCGCGACGCCCTGGATCTCGTACTCGACCGGGTCCTCGATCGAGACGACGTTCACGGTCTCGCGGTCGAGCGCCGAGAGCATGGCGAACAGGGTCGTCGACTTACCGGAGCCGGTGGGCCCCGCGACGAGGATGATGCCGTAGGGCTGGCGGAGGATCGTCTGTACCTTTTCGAGGTCGGCCGGCGAGAGCCCGAGGTCCGCAAGCGTCTCGATGGATTTCGCGCGGTCGAGGATACGCATCACGACCTTCTCGCCATCGGCCGTCGGGAAGGTCGAGACGCGGAAGTCGATGCGCCGGCCCTCCACCGTCGCCGAGAAGCGGCCGTCCTGCGGCTTGCGCTTCTCGTCGAGGCGCATCTGCGAGAGGATCTTGATGCGCGCGATGACCGCGGGATGCACCTTCGCCGGAAGCTCGAGCGAGGTGTGGAGCTCGCCGTCCATGCGGAAGCGCACCCGGGTCTTCTCGTCGGTGGGCTCGATGTGAATGTCGGAGGCGCCGCCCTCGACCGCATACCGGAGGATGGTAGCGACGATCTTCGTCACCGGCGCGTCCGCCTTGATGGCCTCCTGCTCGACGGCCGCGTCGCCCGCGATGACTTCCGCCTTGTCCTTCTCGAGCGCGCCTTCGTATTCGGTCAGCGCCTCGTCCACCTCCCCGGTGAGGTCCTCGTACTCCTTGATGACGCGCGCGAAGTCCGTCTCGCTGATGAGGTAGAGCTTGTACGGCATCCCGACCCGAGTCGAGATGAACTGGAGCGCGTCGAGCGCTTCGAGGTTGTCCGGGTTCACGACGCCGACCTCGAGCGCCGCGTCCTTCAAGCCGAGCGGCACGAAGCCGTAGTGGCGGGCGGACTCCTCCGGGATGAATTCGAGGACCTCGTGCGCGATCTCCTGCGCGGGCAGGATGCGGTACGGGAGGTCGTAGTGCTTCGCCTTCACCTCGAGTATTTGCTCGATGGTGATGCCCCGCTTCTCGAGGAGGGTCTCGATGGAGGTCGCGGAGCCCTTCGCCTCCGCGGTGAGCGAGGAAGCATCCTCCTGCTTGAGGAGTCCCGCATCGACGAGGAGCGAAAGAGTGGTCATGGAAGCCGCGGCGCTGTGCGCTACACGCTCATGATAACGCACGGCCGCGCGTGTTTCGCGCGGCCGTCGGGCGAGCTGTGGTTAGTCCGCGGAGGAGAACGGATCGGTGCGGCCCTGGGGCTCGGGCGTGATCGCGGTATGGATGTTCTCGAGCGCGAGGAAGCGCGGATCGGAGAGGATGGCGGTATCGAAGACGATGGAGTCGAGCTCGGTCGCGAGCGAGACGAAGTTCGCTTCGGCGGTCGAGGTGCTATCGCCCGAGACCGTGACCGTCTCCTCGGGCTCGTCGCCCTTCATGAGGGTGAAGGCGATGGCTGCCGCGACGATGATGCCGAGGATGATGAGGACGGCGACGGTCTTCGAGATATGGAGCGCGTTGAGGTTCATAGCTATTTGAGCCAGTACAGGCGGAAGGTGATGTTGTAGGTATAGACGCCGGCCTCGCTCGTCGTGATGCGCAGGCTCGCGATGTCGAGCGGGCGCAGGCTCCGCTCCGCGCCGGTGAGGAACCTCCGGAACGATTCGTAGGAACCCGTGCCGGTTGTCGTGAGTTCGATCGACTCGGTCGGCAGGTCATCCGAGATGATGATCCCGTTCGGGTCGACTTCCTCCGTCGTCTGCATCTCCGTCACGTCGAAACCCGCGAGCGTGAGCCCGGTCCGCGACGCGAGCGCGTCGAGATCGAGGATGAGCTGCACGTTATCGACGCCGTCAGGAAGGAAGGATTCGAGACGCACCAGGGATTCGGGCGGGATCGCACGGCGCTCGGCGTCGAGCTCGGCCTCCTTGGCCCTGAAGCGCTCGGCGGCGGCAAGCGCGTTGTCGTAGTTGAGGATCTCCTGGCGCGCAGCCGCGATCGGCCCGTTCATCGTCGGGTTG
>DASPKG010000001.1:0-11848 GCA_035628215.1 Minisyncoccota bacterium | reverse complement strand
ATAGAATGGCCTCATAATGGCCGACAAAGCGCTGCGCGTCCCTCCCCAGAATCTTGAAGCCGAGCGCGCGCTGCTTGGCGCTCTGTTGCTGAAGCCCGACGTCATCCACGACGTCGCGGACACGGTGAAGGCCGAATCCTTCTACGCGGAGAAGCACCGCCTCATCTTTGAGGCGATGCGGGAACTCACGGAGCGGAGCGAGCCCATCGACATCCTCACGCTCTCGGACCGCCTCCAGACCAACGGGAACCTGGAGCGCGTCGGGGGCCGCGCCTACATCGCGGAGCTCGCGGGCGAGGCGCCGGCACCGGGCAACTACGCGCACTACGCGGAGCTCGTGGCGAGAAAGCATGTGATGCGCTCCCTCATCGATACGGCCTACGAGATCACGGAGCGCGCCTTCGATGACGGCACGGACACCGCCGAGGTGCTCGACCTCGCCGAGAAGTCCATCTACGCCATCGGCAACTCGTCCGCTGCCCATAAGTTCACCGCGATCGCCGACAAGCTCGAAGACGCCTGGGAGCGCATCGAGAACATGAGCAAGAACAAGGACGCCATTCGCGGCGTCCCGACGGGCTTCCCCGAGCTCGACAATCTCCTCTCGGGCTTCCACCCCTCGGACCTCGTCATCCTCGCCGCACGACCCTCGGTCGGTAAGACCTCGCTCGCGCTCGACATCGCACGCAACGCGGCGGTCAAGCATGGGGTGCCGGTCGGCATCTTCTCGCTCGAGATGAGCTCGGAGCAGATCGTGGACCGCATGCTCTCGGCGGAGTCCTTCATCGACTCCTGGAAGATGCGCACGGGCGCCATCCATGCCGAGGAGGACTTCGGCAAGCTGCGCGATGCGCTCGAGAGCCTCTCGAAGGCGCCCATCTACATCGACGACACCCCGGGCTCCAACATCCTCGCCATGCGCGCGGTGGCACGAAGGTTGAAGCGCGAGCGCGGCATCGGCATCCTCATCGTCGACTACCTTCAGCTCATGGCGCCGACCAATACGAAGCAATCGGACTCCATGGTCCAGCAGGTCACCGAGATCTCGCGTTCCCTGAAGTCCCTTGCCCGGGAACTCAACGTGCCGGTCATCGCGCTCTCCCAGCTCTCCCGCGCGGTCGAGCAGCGCGGCGGCAAGCCCCGGCTCTCGGACCTTCGCGATTCGGGGTGTTTGACCGGCGACACCCTCATCCAGCGGGCCGACACCGGCGCGCGCGTGCCCATTCGCGATCTGGTCGGCCAGGCGAACGTGCCCGTCGTCTCTATGGACGCGTCGTACCAGCTGCGGCCCATGCTCGCCTCGAAGATATTCTCGAGCGGCGTGAAGCCGGTGTTCGGATTGACCACGCGAAGCGGCCGCACGGTGAAGGCGTCGGGGAACCACCAATTCCTCACCATGCAGGGGTGGCAGCGGCTCGACGCCCTTGCGGAAGGCGATCGGCTCGCCCTTCCCCGCCTGCTGACCGCCGAGGCACCGCCGTCGGTCATGTCCGCTGACGAGCTCATGCTGCTCGCGCACCTGCTCGGCGACGGCTGCGTGCTGCCGCGCCAGCCCATCCATTACACGAGCGCCGACGAGGCGAATCTCGATGCGGTCGAAGGCGCGGCTGCACGGCTCTTCGGGATTGTCCCGCGGCGGGTGAAGCAGAAGAACTGGTGGCACAGCTACCTTCCGTCGCCGCATCGCCTCACCCACGGGAAGCCGCACCCTATTACCGCCTGGTACTACAGCCTCGGCATTGAGCCGGTGCGGTCCTACGAGAAGCGGGTGCCGCAGGCGGTGTTCGCTGCCGATAGCATGTCCATCCAGCTCTTCCTGCACCACCTCTGGGCGACGGATGGGAACATCTCCTGGAAGCGGCTCCCGGGGCGAAAGCCGGCAGCCTCTATCTATTATTCGACGACCAGCCGCGGGCTTGCCGAGGACGTGCAGCACCTCCTGTTGCGGCTCGGCATCTGGAGCACCATCCGAACGGTGACGCAGGGCGCGCACCGTCCGAGCCATCAGGTGCACGTCCAGAGCACACCGGTACAGCTGCGGTTCCTCGAGCTCGTCGGCTGCTACGGCGCGCGCGGCGCCATCGTCCCTGAACTCACCGCGGCACTCCGAGAGATCGCCCCGCTGCCGAACACCGATACGATCCCCAAGGAGGTGTGGGATCTCTTCGTGACGCCTGGGAAGCAGGAGGCGGACATGAGCTGGCGAGAGATCGCCAGCGCCATGGAGACCGCCTATAACGGAAGCGCCTTAATGGCCACAGGGGTATCGCGCGCGCGGCTCGCGAAGGTCGCGACCATCCTCAAGAGCGAGAAGCTCGTGCACCTCGCGGAATCCGACGTGTACTGGGACGAGATCGCCTCCATCACCCCGCTTGGCGAGGAGGAGGTCTTCGACGCCACCGTGCCCGGCACGCACAACTTCGTCGCCGGCGACGTCATCGTCCACAATAGTATCGAGCAGGATGCGGACGTCGTGATGTTCATTCATCGCGAGGACAAGCGCAATCCCGAGAGCGATCGCCCCAACATCGCGGAGATCCTCATCGAGAAGCACCGCAATGGGCCCACCGGCAAGGTCGAGCTCTACTTCGACGAGAAGCGCACCTCGTTCATGTCGGTGGATAAGTCCGGCTTCGGGGAGCTCGCGGGCGAGTTCTAGGATATGTCGGATCGCATCGAGGAGCTCGCGCGCGCCTTCGAGCGCTTCCCGGGGATCGGGCCCCGGCAGGCCAAGCGCTTCGTGTATCACCTCCTGTCCTCGGCCCAGGCGGATCGCGCACGGCTCGCGGACCTTTTACTGAACCTCGGCAGCGATGTCCGCCAGTGCGCTATGTGCATGCGCTTCTCTCCCGCCAATACCGAAGGGCTCTGCAGTTACTGCGCCGATACGTCCCGCGACGATGCGCTCCTCATGCTCGTCGAGAAGGACCAGGACCTTGCGGCCGTGGAGCGCGCCAACGCATACCGCGGGCGATATTTCGTACTCGGCGGCGTCCTTACCCTGTCCGGGAAGGGGCAGATACGGGAGCGGGAGCTCGTGCGGGTAGTGGAGGAGCGTGCGAAGCACGGGCTTTCGGAGATCGTGCTCGCGCTCTCGGCAACGAGCGAGGGCGAACATACCGCAGATCGCATCCGGGAGCTCCTCTCCCCGCTTCGGGGATCGATCCGCCTATCCAAATTGGGCCGCGGCCTTGCGACCGGCTCCGAGCTCGAGTATTCGGACGCAGAGACCCTGTCCGGAGCGCTGCAGAACAGGAAGGAAACGTAACCGGGGTCGCGCACGTTTCCATGCGCGACCCCCTGGTAGTGCGCCCCGGGACCTACCGGGCGAGCTCCCAACCGAACTCCGCGACCATCCGGTCGAGGCTGCCGCTCACGACCTCGAAGATGATCCGGCGCGGCGTCTCGGCCATGATGGCCCGGACGGCGGCGCCTGGCGGGACCCCGTGCTGCCCGTTGATGCCGAGCGGCTGGTTGAGCTTCGGCTCCGCAGGAAGATCGAACTCGTGGTAGGCGCTCCGCCCCTTCTCGTCCCGTGCCTCGAACGGTATCAGCATGCGCTTCGTGCCCCTGTTCTCGTTTGACCTTCCCCTACCCTACCGGAAACCAGAAGCCCCGCCAAGGGCGGGGCTGTGGGGTTACGCGATCTTCTCGATCTTCACCTTCACGTAGGGCTGGCGGTGCCCGCGACGCTTCAAGTACCGGCTCTTGGCCTTGTACTTGACCACGTCGATCTTCTTCGCGCGGCCCACCGAGTGGACGGTGCCGGTGACGGAAGCCCCCTTCACGACCGGGGTGCCGATGTTCGTGACCGAGCCGTCGTCCGTCATGAGGACGGTATCGAAGGTGACGGCATCGCCCTTCTTTACCTCCTCCGGAAGCTTCTCGATGGTGACGAGGTCCCCTGGGGAGACCACGTACTGCTTGCCGCCCGTCTTGATGACCGCCAATTCCATAGTTTTCCCATCCTAGCCGTGGAGGGGCCAAAAAGCAAGGCCGCGCGGGGTTCTCCCGTGCGGCCGGTCTGCTTGTCGCTCAAGGTTGTCCTCGGCAGCCTCGATTTGTCGCAACCCCCGATGGCGTGCGTGCCCGCAGGCACATGTTCGGCTTCGCTCGCTTCGGCTCCTCGTCCTCAAGAGTGCCGCGGAAGCTGGTGAACGAGGCCTGGGGCTTGGTCAGATAGTGCAGTTCGGGCCCGACCTCCTGCATCAGGAACTGTGAGTAGTTGCGCGTTTCGAGCCCCGTGGCCGCGGCATAAATGGTGAAGCCGACCGACCAGAAGATTCCGCTTGCGAGGAAGCCAATCAGCAGAGCACCGAACGTCGGTGCGATCTCGAGCGAGGTGGACGGAATACGCATGGAATTCCCCTCCGACTTGTACTGGAAGGCTGTTCCCCCTACCCCGACTGTACACCCGCCCCCTCGATGAAGGAAGTGGGCTACACCTCCGCCGCTCCCGGCTTCTCGAGGAGCTCCACCTCCACCCCGATCTTCGACTCCGCGATGCGATACACGTCCTTGTCTATCTTCCCGAGCTCCTTGTATCCCGCGTTGTAGTGTGAGACCGCGGTCCCGAGCGCGTTGCCGAGCTTTTTGTAGTACTCCTCGTAGCTGCCGACGTGCTTGCCGAGCTCTCCCACGCGCTTCTGAATTTCCACCGCCTTCTGCTCGATCTGCAGCGCCCGGAGGCCCTGCAGCACGGTCTGGAGGTAGGCGAGGAAGGAGGTCGGCGACACGATGATGACCTTGTACTTGGAGGCTGCCCGCTGGATGAGGTTCTCGTCCTCCCCGGCGCCTACCTGGTTGGTGAGGAGGTCGTAGTAGATGCCTTCGGAAGGGATGAACATGAAGGCGAAGTCCATGGTGTTCTCCTCGGGACGGATGTATTTCGCGGTCTCAGTGATGCGGAGCTTCAGGTCGTTCACGAACGTCTTCTCGAGGAGGGTGCGCTCGGCCCCTTCGGCATGCACGTACCGGTTGTAGTTGTCGAGCGAGAACTTGGAGTCGATCGGGACGATCTTGTCGTTGACGAACACGACGGCGTCCACGATCTCCCCGTTCGTGAACCCGTACTGCATCTGGAACATGCCGGGCGGGAGCACGTTCTTCAAGACCGTCTCGAGGTAATATTCGCCGAGGATGCCCCGCTGCTTCGGGTTCTTCAGGATGTCCTGGAGATTCTTCAATTGCTCGGCGAACTTCCCGGTCTCCCGGCCGATCTCCTTCACCGAGGTGATCTCCTGGGTGATCTCCTTGATGAGGCGCGAGGACTCCCCGAGCTGGGCGCGGACTGTCTCGTGCATCTGCTTGCTGTTCTCCGCCATGCGGGAATCCAAGGAGCGCTCGAGGCCCTCGAGACGCTGGAGCAAGAGGGGCGCGGTCTGGTCCGGGGCCCCGTTCCCAGCCTGCCGCTTGAGGATGAAATACAGGCCGAGCCCCTGCACGAAGAAGAGGCCGAGGAGGATGAGCGCAATGGTGAGGAGGTCCATGCGCCCAGTATATCGCGAGCGCCGCTGGTTCAGGAAAATAACGAAAAGCTGAATTTCGGTGTTGATTACTTTCCGGGATATCTCCGTATGCTGGAAACATGAATACCCGCTACCGCATCCGCGACAATGTCGCCGTACTCGATAACCCCGAGCGCCGGTACGTCATCGCGCTCCGGGACCTCCCGGACGATGAGAAGCCGCGCGAACGCCTCCTGGCCGCGGGGCCCCGCAGCCTCACGACCGCGGAGCTGCTTGCCGTCGTATTCGGCAACGGCACGAAGAAGGAGGGCGTGCTCGAGATGTCGGCCCGCATCATGAAGGACTACGGGGAGCGCAGCATCATGCGGCAAGCCAACGCGAAGAAGCTCGCGGAGGATCTCGACATCCCGATCGTCAAGGCGCTCCAGGTGGTCGCGGTCGCCGAGCTCGGCAGGCGCTTCCATGCCCGGAACGACCTCGCCGTCCCGACGCTGCGGACCGCGAAGGAGGTCTACGAGTACGCCATCGACATGCGTGCGCTCCCGAAGGAGCATCTGCGCGGCCTCTATCTCAACAACCACTACAAGGTGGTGCGCGATGAGGTCATCTCCATCGGGACGGTGGATATGAATATCGTGCACCCGCGGGAGGTGTTCCGGCCCGCGCTTGAGTATGCCGCTGCGGCCGTCATCCTGGTGCACAACCATCCGTCCGGGAACGTGGAGCCGTCGGAGGCGGATATCGCGGTGACGGCGCAGCTCATTGAGGCCGGCGCCCTGCTCGGCATCGATGTGATCGATCATGTCATCGTGACGCGCGGCGGCTTCAAGAGCGTCGCCGGTCCCTATCGCTGCTAGCCATGTATGCGCTCCGCTCCCGTTACTGGATCATCCGGGATGCCGACGAGGAGCGGCTCACCCGGCTTACGTTCCATATCGAGCAGGGCGATTACTTCCCCTTCCTCGCGACCGTGATCGGCATGCTCGGGGAGACGGCGTCGCGCTGTGGCCCCGCCGGGATGGCTCAGGAGCAGGCCCGGTTCGCCGAGGAGATGCGCAAGGACCTCCTCCATCTGCATGAGCACTATACGATCGCGCCTCGGAAGGTGCGCCTGGCCTACACGAAGCGGAAGATGGTACGATTCGATGCATGAGCATCCATGAATCCATCAAGGCGGGCATCCCGGAGGCCCTGAGGGCCAAGGACGAGGTTCGGCTGCGCACCTACCGGTCCCTTGCGGCCGCGATGACCAACGAGGTCGTAGCGAAGAAGCGCAAGCCCGACGAGTTCCTCACGGACGAGGAGGCGATGGCGGTCCTCAAGCGCGCGGCCAACCAGCGCAAGGACTCGATCCAGCAGTTCGAGGCGGGCGGGCGAAGCGAGCTCGCCGCGACCGAGCAGGAGGAGCTCGCGGTCATCGAGGCCCTGCTGCCGACGCAGATGGGCAAGGAGGAGATCGAAGCGATCGCCCGCGCCAAGATGGCGGAGATGGGTATCACCGATAAAAAGGACATGGGCCGCTTCATGGGCGCCCTGATGCAGGAATTCAAGGGCAGGGCGGATGGGGGCGACGTGAAGGCGGTCGTGGACTCCCTTTTCTCTTCATAGTCCTCGTGGTATAGTCCCGCCCAGGAAGGGCGCAGACCTTTCACACTAAATGGTGGGTTTCTTCGACGTTCAATCGGAGTTACTCATGTCACACCACGAACCGAATCCGTACCTGATCCATCTGAAGCTCCTCGTGCTGCCCCCGCTCATGCAGGGGCAACCGTACTACTTCCCCTGCGTCTTCACGCAGGCGGGAATCGCCCAGGCGCTTCGGTGCCGGCAGCGCTTCGAGCTCTACATGGAACTGCTCAAGGGGCACTATCGGACGCCGATCGAACTGGTCCGAGGGCCCACCGGCTGGTTCCTCGACGGGCACGAATGCCCGGCCTGTCCGATGGACGTGGCCCGCAGGGTCGCCGATGAATACAAGGACACGATCAAGAAGTGTCTCGGACTCGAACACGTGGTGGTGGTGGTACCAGAAGAACGCAACATCCTGCTGCGGGCTGCCTGAAGGTCCGCCGGACGCCGCCTTGTTTCGCACCCACGGGTGCGCGACGAGGCGGCGTTTTGCTTTAGGGTAGTATCAAGCGATGAAGCGATGGGTGGTGATCGAAAAAAGGATCGGGGAGACGCCACTTAGAGCGCTCGAAGCGTGGCGCGCTGCGAGTCCGGCGTATGCGGGCATACCAGCAAGCTACGCGGGCCGGCTCGACCCTATGGCCTCCGGCAAACTCCTCATCCTCCTCGGGGATGAATGCAAGAAGCAGGAGCGGTATACGGGGCTCGATAAGGAGTATGAGATCGAGGTGCTGCTTGATATCGGAACGGATACCGGGGATGTGCTCGGGGTGCCGACGTATGTGGGCACCAAGACCAGCGTCGTGCCTGACGCGGCGCTTCGGGCCGTTACCGGCGCGCATGTCGTCCCCTATCCTGCCTTCTCCTCGAGGACCGTGAATGGAAAGCCGCTTTTCCTTCATACGCTCGAGGGGAATCCGATCAAGATCCCGACGCATGAGGAGACGGTGTACCGTATCAGGAGATTGAGTGAATCGCGGGTATCGAAGGAAGACCTTAAAGCCCGAATCGAGGATCTCCTTACATACGCGCCCCGCAGCGATGAGCCCTCGAAGGCGCTCGGGGCGGATTTCCGGCAGGACGAGATACGGGAGGCATGGGGTGCGGTGTTCGCGCAGATGCCGGACCGCTCATTTACCATCCTCCGCCTTCGGGTCACCTGCGCATCCGGCACGTACATGCGCACGCTCGCGTCACGATTCGGGGCGCAGGGCCTCGCGCTATCGATCCACCGGACGAAAATCGGCCAGTTTCTTCCCTTCCTCGGGGTATGGATGCGGAACTTCTAGGAAAAAATGCGTCCACCGCGGCCGTCTCTTGGTACGCGCTGGCGGGTATGGTATAAAACGTCGCAAGGCTCCATCGTCTAACGGTTAGGACAGATCCCTCTCACGGATCAAATCGGGGTTCGATTCCCCGTGGAGTCACCAGAGCGGTTCCTGGTATAAGATAGGGATATGAAACTCAAGCTCGATCGCGCCACCCTGCGGCAGGCGGCGATATATGCGGTGCTGCTCGCCGTCGGCATCCTCGTCGGCTGGCTGCTGCATGTGCGCTCCACCCTCTTGGAGTACCGTCCATACCGCGAGCAATCCTCGGGCTACCATTTCATCTCCCCGCTCCTGTTCGTGGACGTGGACGAAGAGTATGCCTTCCCGAAATTCCGCGGGTTGAAGCAGACAGTAACCGCGTATGCGGACGAGACGCTCGCCTCCCCCGCCGTGGAGGATCTCTCGATCTACTTCCGCAATGTGAACACGAGCCAGTGGATCGCGGTGAACCCGGACGAGCGCTATGCCCCGGGCAGCATGCTGAAGGTCATCACGCTCATGTCCGTACTCCGGGTGGCGGAGGACCAGCCGGACCTGCTCGGACGGCGCGTCGTGCCCCGCGGCATCGAGGAGCAATTCCCGACGGGTCATGGCCTCTATGAGCCCGAGAACCCGGTGCGCTCCGGCCGCGTCTACACCGTCGAAGAGCTCCTGCGGCGCCTCGTGGTCGATTCCGACAACGGCGCCAACGCCGCCCTCTCGCAGCTCATCGGGGAGGCGAAGGTGCTCGAGACTTATGACGATCTCCAGCTTCCCCGCCCCACCCGGGACACGGGGTACACCCCGCGGGAATATTCACGGGTCTTCCGCGCCCTATATAACGGTACGTATCTCTCGCATGATCAGTCGGAGGCGGCGCTGAAGCTCCTCTCCACCACCAGCTTCACCCCAGGCATCGTCGCCGGGGTCCCTGACGGCGTCGTGGTCTCGCACAAGTTCGGGGTGCGCAACGAAGCCGCCTCGAGCGAAGCTGCCGCCGCAGGGGTCTTCACGAAGCATGAGCTCCATGACTGCGGGATCGTCTATCATCCCCGCGCCCCGTACTTCATCTGCGTCATGACGCGCGGCACGGACTTGGCCGCGCTCGAGGAAGCGATCAAAGAGGCATCGGCCTTGGTATGGAAGGAAGTGGAGCGGCTGAACTAGCGCCGCTTCCACGCCGCGTCCTGCCGCGGCAATTTCGCTACGTCTTCGGGATTCGCAAGCAGCGCCTCTGTGATCCGCTCCATGCGCATGCTCTGCGAGCCCTTGATGAGGACCACGTCCCCTTCCCGGATGCTCTCCGGGATGGCCGCGGCCGCAAGGACCGAGTTCTCGTAATCCTCGACGGTCCCTCCCTCCCGCGCGTTCAGAAAGGCGGTCGCGATGGATTCCGCCCGGTGGCCGACGGTGATGAGCACATCGACGTATTCAGCGGCGATCACCCCGATGCGTTCATGCTCCTTGGCGGAGTAGCGGCCGAGCTCGAGCATGTCCCCCAAGATGGCGACGCGGCGCTTCGCTCCCTTCACGAGCGTGAGCGATTTGAGCGCCTCCTCGACCGCAGCTGGGGATGAGTTGTACGTGTCATCGATGAGGAGCGAACCTGAGACACCCGCGAGGATGCGGGCGCGGCCCGGGGGCGGCTCGTATTCGGCGAGGCCAAGGAGCGCCTGCTTCACCGGCACGCCAAGCGCAAGCGCGGTCGCGACCGCAGCGGCGGGCGCATAGAGCTGCTGCTCGCCGATCACCCCTCGCGTGGAAACCTCATACGGGTGCCCGGCTATGGAAAGGGTCGCGTGCATGCCAGCGTCCGCGCCGTCGGCGACGAAGACCGGCGCCGTGATACGCACGTCCGCCTCTTCCCCGTACCCGTAGGTCGTGATGGTGGCGTGGATGCCGCGGGCGAGCTTCTTCGCATGGGTGTCCTCGGCCGCAAGGATAAGCGGCGCGCCGTGCGCGAGCGCCCCTGCGGGCGCGAACTCCTCCTCGCGCACCTCCTCCGGGCCCTCGTACGCTTCGACATGCACCGGCACCTCGGGGAGCCGCGTCACCACGACGGCATCGGGCGTTGCGATCTTCAGGAGCTTCTGGAGGTCCTTCGGATGGTCGGCCCCTACCTCAAGGACCAGGAGCTTCGGATAGTGCGCGGGGAAGATGAGGAGCAGGAGACCCTCCACCAGGATGGAGAGCCAGCCGATGGGGTTGCCCCAGGCGGTCTCTCGGCCGATCACGGTCAAGGGCAGGCCGAAATCGCTGTTGTAGCTCTTCGTGCTGGCGCGCAGGTATATCGAAGGCGCAAGCGCGGTGGCGATCGCGTCCTTGGTCGAGCTCTTCCCCACGCTCCCGGTCACCATGACGATCTGGGGGCGGTACTTATGGAGGATGCCCCGCGTGAGCGCGTTCAAGAGGAATACGATGATGCCGCGGAAGAGGCTTTTCATACCCTAGGTAACCTCGGCCCGGTCCGGAGGTATCTCGTAATAGTTAATGAGGAAGTGGGTAAGCTCCATGAAGGGATGCGTGAGGGTCTCGGAGGCGTACTGGACCCCCTGCGGCTGGCGGGTATAGAGGAGGATGATGAACCGGGGCTCGTAGGCCGGGAAATAGCCGAAGAAGGAGTGGAGGTAGAGGTTCTCATAGTATTTGCCGCCCGGCCCCGCGATCTGCGCGGTGCCCGTCTTGGCCGCGACCGACATGGAGGGAATCTTCACCTTGCCACCATCGAGCTTTACGTCAACCACCTTGACGAGCATGCGGGTGGTGTCAAGGGTGGCCTCCTTTGAGAACACCCGCTCCTCCCCGCCCCACTCGAGCTTCTTCTCGATGCCGCTCTCGAGCTTCACGGCGCGCACGAGGTGCGGCGTCACGACCTTCCCTTCGTTGGCGAGCGCGCCGAGCGCCTTCACCATCTCGACCGGGGTCTGCGCGACGCCCTGGCCGAAGGAGGCGGTGGCGTACTCGACGTCCCGGGGACTCCTCAGGATGTTATTGATGTTCCCCGGCACTTCGCTTGGCAAGTCGATGCCCGTCTCCTCCCCCATCCCGAGCTGCTTGAAGTATTCCCGGAACTTCTCATGCCCGACCCGGAGCGCGATGAAGGTTGCGCCCATGTTCAAGGACTGCGAGAGAATCTCCTGCATAGGGGTGGTCCCGCGGGCCTTGAGATCGTAGTTGCAGAATTTCTTGTTGTTCAAGGTCATGCAGCCCGTATCGTTGTAGGTGGAATCGGCCGCGACGACGCCGGCGTCGAGCCCTGCCGCCATGGTGAGGGCCTTCACGATCGAGCCGAACTCGTACTGGTGCTCGACCAGCGGGTTCCCGAAGTGCGCCGGATCGCCGTTCTGGAAATCGTTCGCATCGAAGGTGGGGACGGTATCCAGGGCGATGATCTCCCCGGTCGCGGGATCCATGATGATACCCCCGGTTTCGATCGAGCCG